>JBDUBZ010000162.1:0-8772 GCA_040003745.1 Terriglobia bacterium | reverse complement strand
AACACCGGAGAAACCGGCACCTTCGCGGGCGTCTGGGCAGATACGAGGGCAGCCGTCAGAATAAAAAATACGCCTGCTTTATCCCAAAACATACACGTGAATTGTCTCACAATACGGCGCCCTCAACCTCCGCGTCACCGCTGCTATACTGCGAACGTTTACCGCTTTAAATCGCGGCCTTGTGGCGGAATTGGCAGACGCGCAGGATTTAGGTTCCTGTATCCGTAAGGATGTGAGAGTTCGACCCTCTCCGAGGCCACCATCTTCAGTTTTTCTTTGAGGAACACGCGCACAACAGACTCACGCCTGGCAGCCGGTGCGTTTCTAGCGCGCCGTCAGCGCCATCACGGCCCAGTTCGTCGCCGCCGCGGAAATCCACTGATCCGTTCCGTGAGGAAAACCATCGTCGAAATAAGGCTGCGTTCCGTACGAATGCGATTTCACGAACCAGGATCCATCTTCCACCTGCGTTCTGAGCAGAAACTCAACACCCCGCTGCCATGCCGGATCGGACACCGCCATCCCGCCCTCGTGCAGAGCCATCAGCGCCTCGCCCGTGGCGTAGGCAGTGCTCGTCATATACGGATTGTCCGACCATCCGCCATCCGCCCGCTGCGTCGCGGAAAGATCGCGAACCGCCTTGACCAGTGCCTCTTCCTGGCCACCCGCCCATGCCAGGCCAAACACTCGAAACGTCCGGTCCTCATTGGTGAATACCGGCGTGGTAGCGAGCCAACCCGCCGCCTGCCGGATCTCTTTCGAAGCGGTGGGTGCATAGAATTGCAGCGCCCGCAGGGAGTTCGCCGTGTTGGTGACCTCATCTCCGCACAACGGATTACGCGAGCCGCCGCAACCCACGGTCCAGTGCCCATCGGGGAATTGCTTCAGCCGGAGATATCGCGCCACGGCGTCGGTCATAAGATCGGGCCGATAGCGCTCGGCATGCAGTTCCTGCAGCACGTAAGCGGGTCCGCCGGGAGGCACGCCCTGCAGAAGGCGCTCGCGCCAGTCGCCGTAAAATGACACGACCGCTTTGACTGCCTTCGCCTCCATCGCTTCATCTGCGCGGAAGCCCGCCGTGCGTGCGGTAGCAAGCGCCATGCCGGTCAGCGCCTCATTGTGGCAGGAGACGCAGCCGGATTTCTGTGTGAAATTGAGATCTGCCCGCTGCATTATTGGCAGTGCGCGGCGCACCGCGGTCGCCGCGGAGTTCTTCTCGATAAAGCGCAGTGCTTCAACTTCGGGCGCCGGACCCGTAGCCCCAGACGCGATGAGAAACTTCACCACTGGTGAATTTCCATGCAGACGCGCAGAGCGAAGCGCGCTCTCGCCCTCATGGCTTTTCGCGTTCACGTGCGCACCCTGCCCGACCAGCAATTGAATGGTTTCGAGCGGGAGCCGGTCGTTGTTGGCGGCATACATCAAAGGCGAGCGGCCATCCACATCGACCGCGTTCACATCCGCGCCGCGCTCCACCACATAGCGAATCGCCGCGGGATCGCTATAGACCACAAGTGTCAATAACGCCGAAGTGAACGCCTTCTGGTCAAGCGCCTTCGCAATCAGATCCGCGCATTCGAAACACCGACGTTCGAGAGCCCCCGCCAGTGCGCCAGATCCAGCGGCCTTAACATTAGCGCCGCGCGCGATGAGCAGCTTCATCGATTCCAGATCTCCCCGGGATGCCGCCTCGCGCAAGGGAGAAGACTGATTCGAATCCGCGCCACTTTCGAGCAGCAGTCCGATTACCGCCGTCGAGTCTTTTTGCGACGCGGCTATCAGCAGCGGCGTCCTCCCGTCCGTCGACACAGCATTGACCTTGGCACCGTGACTGAGCAGCGTCTTTGTCTTACCAAAATCGTCGACGGCCCACATCAGCGGCGTGGCGCCGGCGTCGTTATGAACGTTCCCATCCGCGCCCAGCTCCAGCAGCTTCGATACAGTTGCCGAGTCCGAATAAAGAACCGCGTACATGAACGGCGTTGCACCATAAGGACCTCTCAGATTCAGCGCCGCCGCATCGGCCAGGAGCCCTTTCGCGTCCCCCTGCCGCAGTGCGGCCACCAGTTGCGCGGCCTTTGGATCCGCCGGTGTGAGCACGGGATCATTGGCGAGCTCATCCGGCCAGACCGCGCCCTGATCGATCCAGGCTTTGAAGATGGCGATCTCATTGTCGGGGAGCGGCCCCGTGGCTGGCATGCGCCGGCCGAAGCGATCGTCCACCAGGCGCAGGTATAGCCGGCTTGCCGCGGAATTACCCGGCACAATTACACTGCGCGTGCCACCGCGCATGGCAGCACCGCGGCGGTCCAGCCGGAATGAATTCATCTGCTGCTCCGGACCGTGGCACAGAATGCAGCGCTTCTCGATAAGCGGCTGAACGTCGGTACGGAAATCGATCCGGCCGGAACTGGCGGCAGGAAGCGTGGCTACGGTAGACAGCGCGGCTACTATGGCGAAGATGTTGCGGGTCAGATAAGTATCTCCTGATTTGACGATTATCTTATAAGAATTAAGTGCAGGTCCATCACGTTGGTGCCGGTGGGACCCGTGATCACCAGATCTTTGAGCCGCTCGAAGAACGGATACGAATCGTTGGCCCTGAGCGCGCTTCCGGCGTCATACGCGGATCTCACCAGCGTGTCGCCAGTCGCGATCGCGCCCGCGGCATCGGTCGGCCCGTCGGTGCCGTCGGTACCGGCGCTCAGAATCAGCGTATTCTTCAGCCCCGCAATATCGATAGCGGCGGCCAGCGCGAATTCCTGATTGCGTCCGCCTTTGCCCGCGCCCCGGATGGTGACGGTCGTTTCTCCGCCCGAAATCACGCAGGCGGGCGCAGTCAGCGGTTGTCCTTCGATACGAATCTGCCGTGCCACCGCGGCGTGCATGCGAGCCACATCCCGGGTCTCGCCCTCAATAGTACTCGCGAGGATCATGGTCTGGTAGCCAAGCCTTGCGGCCGTCTCAGCCGCCGCTTCGAGCGATTTTTGATTACTGCCGACAATGATATTTTCGACGTTCCGAAAGAGCAGATCGCCGGGCTTGGGCGTTTCCTCCGCCCCGGCCTCCAGACGTTCGCGTACGCTCACGGGCACGCGCTGCCGCAACTCATATTTATCCAGCACCGCGAGCGCGGTTTGAAAGGTGGAGGGATCGGGCGCCGTGGGACCCGATCCGATGACGTCCAAGTCGTCGCCCACTACGTCTGAAAGAATCAGGCTGACCATCCGCGCCGGAGACGCCAGTTTCGCAAGCTGGCCGCCTTTCAGCAGTGAAATGTGTTTACGAACGGCATTCAGCTCGTGTATATTCGCACCGCATTCAAGCAGCAGCGTCGTGATGTCCTGCTTCTGGCGCAGGGTGACAGGCGGCGCGGGCGCGGGTGTCAATGCGGAAGCCCCGCCCGAGAGCAGACAGACGACCAGGTCGCGCTCGCCGGCCTCAACGCAGAGCCGCATGATTTCCCGTGCGCCTTCGAGCCCACGCTCGTCGGGCACCGGATGACCGCAGGGTCGCAGCTCGATGCGGCGCGTCTTTGCGGGGTCGCCGTCCTTCACGTTCACGCAGCCCGCGTGGATGCGCTTTCCGAGGGATTTCTCCGCGGCTCGCGCCATGTTTCCGCCAGCCTTGCCGGCTCCCACGACAAAGATGCGCTCGTAGCGGTCCAGATCGCCCCGTTGCCCCAGAGCATGGCGCACCGCGGCCGAAGGATCCGCCGCCGCGATAGCTGCTTTCAGGATTGTTTTGGCATCCCGCCTCATTTCAAGCGCGTGCCGTTTCATCTCCGCCCCCTTATTTCCAAAGGGGCAACTCTAAAATCGCCTCAACCGTGTGAACGGCTTCGCAATCGCCATCTACGCGAAAATCCGCGCGCTCGTAGCCGGCCTGCCGTTCTTCAAATAGCTGGCGAAAACGCTCGGGATCTCTTGCTAGTGGTCTGACGACCGCCCCATGCGTCGCCGCATCCCGGCCGAGCCGCGCCTGAATCGCTTCGAACGAGCAGTTGAGCCAGATAGAGACGCCGTGATTGTTGATCAGCTCGAAATTCTCACGCTGCACGAACGCGCCCCCCCCCAGAGCGAATACGCAGGGCATTCCGCGTTCCACCCGGCGCACGTGATCGGTCAGGGCAGCTGTTTCGATCCGGCGAAATTCGGCCTCCCCGCACGTTTCGAAGATCTGGCCGATACTGCAGTGCTCGCGGCCTTCGATTTCCGCATCCACATCGATAAACTCCCAGCCTATACGGTCGGCCAGCACACGCCCCACAGTGGATTTCCCCGATCCCATAAAGCCCGCGAGATAAATGCCGGGAGCGCGCTTGAGCTTGATGTGCATTCAGACCAAACCTATTATCAGATCAAACTCATGCGCGATTCGAGATATCCGGGCATCAGCCGGTTCAGCCACACCAGCAGCCAGCCGACCCGGGGCGTGACAACCACGCGCTTTCGCATTTCAATGCCCCGAAGAATGGCGGCCGCGCATACGTCTGCCGTGATTGCGAATCGCTTCCCGCCCGCCACGCGCCCCGGCGGTTCCCCGCCCGCCGCGTGGGATTGAAAATCCGTGCTCACGTATCCCGGAAATACCGCCATGACATTCACACCGTAACGCGCCAGTTCCATTCTCTGCGATGAAGTCAGCGACGTTAGCGCGAACTTGCTGGCCGAATAAAGGGGCAGCCAGGGCAGCGTAATCTGCCCCCCGATAGAGCTTATATTTACGATGGTTCCGCCCGCCTCCCGCAGAAAAGGCGTGGCTAGCTGAGTCAAATGAAGCGGGGCGAAGACGTTCAATTCAAACAGCGCCCGCGCGTCGTCGAGAGGCGATTCGGAAACGGCGAAATAAGACCCGCGCCCCGCATTATTAATCAGCACGTCGATGCGGCCGAAGCGGCTCACGGTCTTTTCCACGATTTCCGTTCGGATAGCCTCCAGCGTGAGATCGCCCGGCACAATCAGGTCCCCGGGTCCGGCGGCGGTGCGCAGGCGCGCTTCGTTGCGCGCCGTCAGTGCCAGCTTCGCCCCCCGCGAGCGCAGGCCAGCCACCAGTTGCGCGCCGATCCCTTCGGACGCCCCCGTGACAATCACGACCTTGCCTTCAAGCTTCATCGGTTCCTGGGACGCGTGGTGCGGTGTATGAGCGGAAAAAGGGCATAATATCACCGACGCCTGGCCGCGCCGGCCGTAAGCGCGGGATAATGCTGCTTATAGCCGTATGACCTTTGTTTTCGAGGACCCAAAGCGCGGCAGCCAAAGGAACTCAGCTCTGGCTGTATCCTTATTACTACACGCCGTCGTGATTCTGGTGGCGCTCAACGCTCCCGGCTACTCGATTCCCGCGCGCGCGCCTTCGGAGTTCACCCAAAAAATCGAAACCCGCGATTCGAAGCTGGTCTGGTACAAATTCCGCAAGGAATTGCCGCCGGTTATACCGGTACGAAAGCGGCTGGAAAAACAACCGCTGCGCGCGGAGGTGAAGGCGCCGCAGGCGATTGTCTCTTCGCCCAAAGACGCGCCCAAGCGTCCGCAGATGGTCTGGACGCCCGCTCCTGAGTTGACTCCGGTGGCTCCTGTCGAATCCCCCAACATTCTGGCCGTCAAGCTGGCGCCGAAACAATTCATCGCTCCCCCGCCTGCCGGGCATCCCGACCGCCCCAAAGCCCAAATCGCGCCCGAAGCCCCTCCACTCGCCGCCCACGCCGGCCCCACTCCGGACCGCATGCCCGATATCAAGCTTCCGCCCAAAGTCTATGTAGCTCCGCCCCCGCCCGCACGAAGTGCCGTGGCGCGGCTCATCGAACCGCTCGACGCGCCGCAGATGTCAGCTTCAGCCGCCACTTCAGCGGGCGGGCCTGCCTTCCCCGCCACCAGGCTGCCGCCCCGTCCGTTTACCGCCCCTCCAGCGGGGCATGGTGTCGCGGAATCGAAAACAACCGCCATTGAAAGCGCGCCGTCGCTCGATCTGCCGGCGAACTCCGCGGATCTCAATGTCGCAATCGTAGGTTTGAATCCGTTGGATAAGATGATCCCGCCGCCCTCGGCGTCCAGTCGCGCCGATTTTTCCGCCGGCCCGAAGCCGCGCGCTACGGGAGCTTCTTCGGAAGGAACCGCCGCCGGTGTGACCGTGCCCGATCTGTTTGTCCGGGGCGCGCGAGTTGCTCCCAAGCCCGATCTGATCGCCGAGGCGTATGCATCGCCCACCTCTGCCACATTCCTGCGCGGGGCGATGCGGGCGGCTGGACCTCCCGCACTGGTCCACGAAGCTCCCTCCGCCCCGGCGCACTCGCCGGGTTCCGCCCGAGTATCAAGCGCACCCGACCCACGCTTCAATGGACGCGATGTTTATATGATGGCGATTCAGATGCCGAACCTCACCAGCTATTCAGGGAGCTGGTTAATGTGGTATTCCAGCCGCACGGTGCGCGAGACCGGTCTGGAGCCCATCTCCGCCCCGGTGCCTCATCGCAAAGTGGATCCGAAATACGTAGCGACGGCCGTGGAAGAACGTATTGAGGGCAAAGTACGGTTGGCCTGCGTGATAGATCGCGAGGGCAGGGTATCGGCCGTGGAACTGGTTCGCGGCCTCGACGAACGGCTCAACGAAAGCGCCCGCGACGCTCTTTCGAAGTGGATTTTCTATCCGGCCATGCGAAACGGCTCGCCCGTCGAAGTGGACGTGCTGGTCGAGATTCCCTTCCGGCTTGCTCCGCGCGTGGTTCGTTAAGTGAAATCGGAGGCTCGTTAATGGGAAGCTGGGCCCATCTGATGAAGGTCACGGAACCGCAATTTCTCATCTTCGATGCCGACGATACCCTCTGGGAGAACAACATCTACTTTGAAGAGGCCTTTGACGGCTTTTGCGAATATTTGAATCATTCCTCCTTAACGCCCGCCGAAATTCGCACAATTCTGGACGGCATTGAGATCGTTAACGCCAAAATTCATGGATATGGCGCCGCAAATTTCGGACGCAATCTGAGCCAATGTTATCTGCGTCTCGCCGAACGGGCGATCGAGGAGCACGACCTGCGCAGAGTGACGGCGCTCGCGCACGGGATTCTCGCCCGTGAAATCGAGTTGATGCCCGGCGTTGCGGACATTCTGCCGCTGCTGGCCGAGCGGCACCACCTCACACTCTGCACGAAGGGCGACGTCATCGAACAGAATCATAAAATCGACTGTTCCGGTCTGCGCGGCCTCTTCAATTCCTGCGCGGTCGTGAAGGAAAAACACGCTGATGCCTACCGCGACCTAATCCGGGACCGCGGATTCGACCCCGATCGCACCTGGATGATCGGCAACAGCCCCAAATCGGACATCAACCCGGCTCTCGAAGCGGGACTGCGGGCGGTCTTTGTCCCCCATGAAAGAACCTGGTCCCTTGAGCGGGAGGAGCTTCGAGATCCGTCGAATCGGCTCGTCGTGGTGAGTTCATTCGCCGAATTGGGGATAGTTTTTCTTCCCTCGGGGCTATCTCCGCGTTCGCCGATAGAGGGGAAGTGAACCCATCGGCGCTAGTACGCTGCTTGTTTTCTCTCGTGACAGCCCCGCTGTTCGTTCCCGGCCGACGCTGCCGGATAAAGCCGGGAAGCGTGTGGAGACTGGGGCAAACGAGCAACGACGATCCAGGTTCGTGGCGGAATATCCAGCCCGCGCCGGAAAGCCGAGCAAAATAATGAGCAAAAACATACACCGCTGCCACGAACCCATAGTTTTTCAATAAACTATAGGCCGTGGCGCTTGCGCCGGATCCAATAGAATGTACAATGATTAAGACGAGCTTTAGGTTAACGGAGGAATTTTGACACTTACTCGATTTACCGCACCGGCGTTTTCGATTTTTATGGCTATTGGCTGCGGCTCATTAGGCGCGGCGAACGCGCCTGTTATCGGCATGGCGTCGGCTGCGGGCGGCCTGACCCTCGATAATGCCAAAGTTTCTGGCAATACGACCCTTTTCGAAGGATCCAGACTTCAGGCGGAGGGCTATTCACATGTGCGCCTGAGCAATGGTACCCGGCTCGACCTTGGAGCGGGATCTAAAGTTCAGCTTTTTGCCAATCGCGCATCGCTCGAAAGCGGCGTTGGCGAAGTACAGAGCGGCTCGGGTTTCGAGATGGACGCGAAAACTTTGAAAATTCGCCCGTCTGGCGCGAACTCCATCGCCCGTGTGAAGCTCGATAGTGGCAACCGCGTGTTGGTAACGGCACTGAACGCCCCGGTCAACGTTTTGAACCGCGAAGGTCTTCTGGTTGCTCGCGTTACTCCCGGTTTGCCTTTGTCGTTCCTGCCCCAGGCTGCTGCTTCCGGAGCGTTTGACGACACCGGCTGCGTGGTGCAGAAAGGCGGAGCCGCCGTCATGGTCGATGCGACCGGTAATCAGATTTTCGAACTACGCGGGGCCGATCTTCGCAAGGCGATTGGAAGCAGTATGCACGTAGTTGGGATGGTTGATTCCTCTGCCACCGCTGGCGCTGCCTCACAGGTTGTGAAAGTTACTTCGGCCACCATTACCACCAAGGGAGGCTGTTCCGCAGCCGCCGCTAAGGTGGGTGGCACAACGACAGCCGCCGGTCTGGCCGCTGGTGGAACGGCTGTGGGATACGGAGCCGTTGCCGGTGCCGGAGCAGCGGGTGGCGTATCGACTACGAAGATCATCGGGGGAGTGGCCGCTGCTGCGGCTGCGACCATCGGCGGTCTGGCCGCTGCGGGTGTAATCGGCGGCAGCAACAGCAACTAATTCTTTTCCTTTGTAGGGAATTAAAAA
>JBDUBZ010000161.1:0-8779 GCA_040003745.1 Terriglobia bacterium | reverse complement strand
TTCGCGATCATCAGATCGATTCGGGTTACATCCATGTGAACCACGCGGCCCGCGCCGATGTTGAGATGCCCCACCTCGCTGTTGCCCATCTGCCCTTCCGGCAGGCCCACAGCCGGACCGGAGGTATAGACCAGCGTGTTCGGGAAATCCCGCAGCAGCATGTCGTAAGTGGGCTTGCGTGCGGCGGCAATGGCATTGCCGGGGGAGGCTGGGCAGTATCCCCAGCCATCGAGAATCGTAAGAATGAGCGGCTTATTCCTGCTCATTATTGGCGGAACGCCTTTCTGCCGGGGAACTTGGCAGCCGCGCCCAGGCGCTCTTCAATGCGCAGCAACTGGTTGTATTTGGCGATGCGGTCGGTACGGCTGGCCGAGCCCGTTTTGATCTGGCCTGCGTTGGTCGCCACGGCAAGATCGGCGATGAAAGGATCTTCCGTTTCGCCCGAACGATGTGAGACGACGGCCGTGTATCCATTCTTTAAAGCGGTCTGCATGGCGTCGAGAGTTTCGGTCAGCGTGCCGATCTGATTCACCTTCACGAGGATGGAATTGGCGCAGCCGCGCTCGATGCCCATGTTGAGGCGCGCGGTGTTGGTTACGAACAGATCGTCACCAACAAGCTGTGTGTTAGCGCCCATCACATCAGTCATCAACTTCCAGCCGTCCCAGTCGTTCTCAGCCATGCCGTCTTCAATCGAAATGATGGGGTACTGGCGGCGCCAGTTGGCCCAGAATTCAACCATTTGCTCGCTGGTCCGCCGGCTCTTGTCGGACTTCTTGAAGACGTACATGCCATCCTGGTAGAACTCGCTCGAGGCCGGATCGAGCGCAATGCTGATCTGGTCGGAGGGCTTGTAACCTGCGAGCGTGATCGCTTCGAGCACCACTTCGAGCGCCTCCTCGTTGGATTTCAGGTTGGGCGCAAAGCCGCCTTCGTCGCCCACAGCGGTCGAATAACCGCGCTTCTTGAGCACAGTCTTGAGATTGTGGAAGACCTCCACGCCCATGCGCAGGGATTCGGAAAACTTCGTCGCGCCATGCGGGATGATCATGAATTCCTGCATGTCGACGGAGCTGTCGGCATGCGCGCCGCCGTTGATGATGTTCATCATGGGCACGGGAAGCGTGCAGGCTCCCACGCCGCCCAGATAGCGATAGAGCGGAGTCCTCTGCGAGGCCGCTCCCGCGCGCGCGACAGCCATGGAAACGGCCAGCATGGAATTGGCGCCGAGACCGCTCTTGTTTGCAGTGCCGTCGGCATCGATCATGATCTGGTCGATCTTCGCCTGGAGTGTCGCATCGTGACCCACCAGCGCTTTGGCGATGGGACCGTTGATGTTTTCGACGGCTTTCAGCGTCCCCTTCCCCAGATAGCGGCTCTTATCGCCATCGCGCATTTCCATGGCTTCGTGCTCGCCGGTGGAAGCTCCACTCGGAACCGCCGCGCGGCCGACGTTCCCATCGGCCAGAAAGACCTCCGCTTCCACTGTGGGATTCCCTCTGGAATCGAGGATTTCCATCCCGCTGACTTTGACGATTGTTGACAATGATTTCTCCTGATTGAACTAAAAATTTATGGATGATTCAGCTGGCCATGTCGCGGCGAAGGCACCACCGTGATGCCCGTTTCCGTTACCACCCGCCCCAGCGCCCGGTCTTCCTCCGGATTGAATCCGACCCGGCTGTTTTCGGGCAGCGTCACGTCGGCGTCGATGATCGCACGGCGCACCCGGCTGTAGCGTCCCACCTGTACACGCGGCATGAGAATCGAATCCGAAATCTCGCTGTAGCTGTTCACGCGCACGAAGGGCGCGAGAATACTGCGGTTGACGCGCCCGCCCGAAACGATACAGCCGGGCGAAAAAATGGAATCGATGCCGACACCCATACGGTGTCCCTCCGTGGCGAAAACGAACTTCGCGGGCGGCGCCTGGATGGCGCGCATTCGCACAGGCCACCTCGTATCGTACAGGTTGAACTCCGGCGTCACGGCAATCAGATCCATATTCGCTTCATAATAGGCGTCGAGAGTGCCCACGTCGCGCCAGTAGCGTGTGGCTTTGGCGTTGATATCGCTGAAATCGTACGCGATCACGCGGCGGCGCGCGAGACACCGGGGCAAAATGTCTTTGCCGAAATCGTGCGTGGAATCCGGGTCGGCCGCATCCGCCATCAGTTCGTCGATCAGGACCTGCGCGCTGAACAGATAGATTCCCATGGAAGCGGAAATCATGGCCGGGTTGAAGACGGATCTGACCGGACGCCCGTGCTGCGGCTTTTCTTCGAAGCCGTAGACCCGGTATTCGGTGTCAATCTGGGCCACGCCGAATCGGCTGGCCTCTTCAGGGTGGATCTGGATGGTGGCGATGGTGATGTCGGCGGCCTTCGAGTTGTGCCATTCGAGCATGTCGGCATAATCCATCTTGTAAATGTGATCCGCCGAGAGGACGAGGACCTTTTTGGGCGCCTCAATCAGGATGCTCTGCAGGTTCTGGTAAACCGCGTCCGCAGTGCCCTGGTACCATTCCTCCGAGACGCGCTTCATAGGCGGCAGCACCTCAATGAATTCGCCCAGCTCCGTGCTGAAGATCTGCCAGGCATCGCGCAGATGTCTGTTTAGATCCAGTGACTTGTATTGTGTTAGTATGAAAATTCTGCGGATATTGGAATTCACGCAGTTGGATAGCGTGAAGTCTATGATTCGATAGACGCCCCCGAAGGTAACCCCGGGTTTAGCCGTATCGCGTGTCAGGGGGAAGAGCCGTTCGCCCGCTCCCCCAGCCAGCAATATTGCAAGCACATTTACCATCGGATGGTCAGGTTTTTAAGATTTAAGGATTCGCCAGCGGGTGGGTCCCGGGGCGTTTCAAAGAGTTGGCGGGCTTGACTTTTAGAATCAAGCTCATATGATATCAGTACCCATGGTTTAGTCTGTGGGGCAATTTACGATTCGCTGGGGGGTGTTGTTAAATTGGCCGAAGTAAGGCTCCAGGAGGGGGAAACACTAGAAAATGCCCTCCGCCGCTTCAAACGTAAGGTGCAGCAGGAAGACATCATTAAAGAAGTCAAGCGTCACTCTTTCTACTTGAAGCCAGGTGAAAAAAAACGGGTTAAGGCTGCTCTTGCCCGTAAGCGAAACCGGAAGAAAAGTCGCCGGGAAGTCGAATAACCTTTAACTAACGGGCGGAGCGGGGGCACCCGCTTCGCCTTTTTCATGGGCAGGGTGCCTCCATGGCCGAGTTTCAGGATCGAGTTTTGAAGTGTGCGGATTGCAGCGGGGAGTTCCCTTTTACCGCCGGGGAACAGCAGTTTTATAGCGATAAGGGATTCAAGAACGAACCCCGCCGCTGCAAGAGTTGCAAGAACACCCGCCTGAGCGGTTCGCGGGAGAGAGGCGGACCTTCGAGGCGAGTCGAGACCGCGGCGGTCTGCTCACGATGCGGGCTCGAAACGACGATCCCATTTCTGCCGACTCAGGGACGTCCCGTTTTTTGCAGAGAATGTTTTCAGGGCCGAAATGTCATCGGTGCAGCGGCGGGTTGACCCGGCTTTCCAAAACCTTGATAGTCACCAATGGACCTCACCGATCCGGATCTTGATCGTCTCCGCCTTAAATTAAAATATAAAGTTCTTTATCACGTCGGGCACGGATGCCCTGATGTGGACGATCTTATTCAGGAGACTTTGGCGCGGTTTCTGCGTGCCGAACAGCGAAGCCAGATTCGCAATACTGAAGAATTCGGCGCATTCCTGAACGGGGTCTGCCGCAACGTAATTCTTGAATACCGAAGACGCGGCAAGCGCGAAACCTCTTTCGACGACCAGGGAAGCGCCGTCGAAGGGTCTGTGCGGCCGGACGCCGAAATTCTGGAACTCCGTGATGCGATTGATTTCAGCCTTGCGGATCTGGCCGAAAGAGACCGTTGTATTCTGCGCGCGCTCTATCTTGAGGGACGTGACAAAGAGGAGATATGCCGGGAATGGGAAATGTCGGACGCACACTTCCGGGTGGTACTTTTCCGGGCAAAGGAGCGTTTCCGCCGTGCCTATACAGGGAAATGAAACAAATTGCTTTAAAGCCGCACTTAATGGACAGAACGGACGATCATGAACTGTCGTAAAGAACCAATTGACCGGGAAGAGGTGGTGGCGAAGTACCTTTCGCGCACTCTCGATGCCGTGGCGGTGGAGGAATTTGAAGGCCATTACCTGGGCTGCGACGAATGTTTTGAGGAACTGCGAGTCAGCGAACGTCTCGCGGTCGAGTTGCGGGCCTCAAATCTGTCGTGGAAAAAGTCCGGGGGCGTATCGGTCCTCGCCTTCCGGTCGTCGGCCGAATTGACACACTCTGCCCATGAACTCGAAGACCTGCGCCGGCAGGTTCTCGAGCAGAGCGATTCTCGTGTCGTTATCGACCTCAGCCGGGTCACAAGGATCGATAGCGCGGGCCTGGGGCAGTTGATGAGTTGTTATTCGCATCTGGTGCGGAATCAGGGATCCCTGAAAGTGGTCCATGCCCGGCCGGAGGTGAAGAAAGTACTGGATATGACCGGGATCAGCACGCTTATTTCGTCCTTTACGGACGAGCAGGAAGCGATTCGAAGCTTTAAGAATTAAGCCGGCTTTTGCGAGCCCGTCGGTTGCGGGCTGTCCAGTAAAACAGGACGGTCGGCGCAAGAAGCCAGAATGAGTTCGGCTCCGGCGCACTCCCAGCCTGGGTGATAAAGACGCCGCCCGGCGCCAGTTGGTTCATCTTCGGGTCCACTAGAGCGAATCCATTGATAAATGCCTCAGAGACGAGGCCTGCACTGCCGAAATTGCGCGCGCTCAGCGTGATTTCCAAGGAAATCGGGACGCCGAAATCAAACGGCAGCATACCACCCTTCCCATACCATTCGTAGCTGGTGTTCGAGGAATAATCGGTGTGAAGGGACCCTCCGCAACCAGGGCCACAACTGATCTGGATCGAAGCCATCGACACATCCGAATCGTTCCAGGTGTTTTGCACGTGGGCGATGGGCTCAAAGAATCCTTTACCCGAGCCCCCGTTAATCGTCAGCAAAAAACTGCTCGTGTAAGTGATGGAGTCGCTGGAGGAGCCGGGACTTACCTCGGAATGCACGACTACATAGGGGCCTTCACTATTGATGTACCCTGCCCGGGCGAGAACCGCTGCGGCGAAAAAAACAATCTGAATTCGACCGCCCATGATGTGAATTATAGTCCCTCTTTCGGATAAACTGCCCTATTAAATCGCGCCCGGCACAACGCGCCGTAACGGTACCGCGGCAAAGGGCCAACTACGCTGGTGGCGGGGCGGCCGGATGCTATGCTCACATTCAGGCCGTATACGATGACGTTTCGAAAGGTGCTTTGGCTCGCCGGAAGCGCCTTCGTACTCCTGAGCGCTCTCTATGCTTCTTCGGATCCTCAGCCGTTCCGCGTCTACAGAAGTCTTGAGCCGTTCGACGACGTCAATCTGCCGGCCGACTACGCGCAAAAGACGGAATGGGTGCAGGCGCGGCTCATGTATCCTCCGCATCCTAACGGGCGGTTTTCGAAACCGCTGAACTTCGGCGGCTGGCGCGACTGGCACGAAGGGGGAACAAGCTGGTCTCAGGATTATCCGCGTGCCGACCGGCTGTTTGCCGCCGCTCTGCGCAGGCTCACGCGCGTTCAAGCCCGGTCTGTGGAGCAGCCTGTTAATCCCGACGATGGCGACGATATCTATAACTGGCCGTGGCTGGTGGCGGGCGAGATGGGCGACTGGCAGCTCACGGTATCACAGGCGCGAAAGCTTCGCGAGTACCTGCTGCGGGGCGGTTTCCTGATGCTTGACGACTTCTGGGGCACACGAGAATGGAACCGCTTTATGGAAAGCATGCAGATGATTTTTCCAGACCGGGCGATCGTGGATATTGAGGACAACGATCCGGTCTTCCACCTCGTCTACGACGTTACGACGCGGTATCAGATCCCGGGCCAGTGGGCGTTGCGCCAGGGTACTACGTATCGTGAGGACGGATCGATCCCGAGGTGGCGTGGAATCTATGACGATCATGGCCGGCTGATGGTGGTGATCTCTTTCAACTCGGATATCGGCGACTCCTGGGAATGGGCGGACGACGCCCGTTATCCCGAGAAGTACTCGGCTTTGGGCATCCGCATCGGCGTGAACGATGTGGTTTATTCGATGAGCCACTAACGGATCAGTTCTTGTCGAACTGAATGCTGGTATCCGCGCCGAATTTTTTGTAGTTCCGGAAGTCGATGGTGTTGCGGGTGCAATCGCTGGTGCCCCGAACGCAACTGAGCGCTTCGGAATGTACGGGAAGCAGATACTTCTGCGCCCCGATCAGAACGTAATCGTAATCGACGGACGATTCTACCTGGTCGAGCGGAAACTCCTTCGGCATGTTGCGCGCCAACATCTCGATCCGCAGCACACGGAAGTTTTCCTTGTCGATCCAGAGCGAACCAGTGTACCCGGGCGTGTAGGATTGCGACGACGTAATCACGTGCCAGGCCGAACGAGGTTGTTCGACCGTGAAGTCATAACGGAAGGCGGGCCGGTTCACGATGGTTGTGGAACGTTTGCCGCGAAAATCGGCATCTGTATAGGGCGCCAGAATGGCCTGAAGTATGGCGGCGAATTCTCCCGTAGACCAGGAACCGGTCTTTTCAATCGGGTCCTTCGGCGCCTTGCCGTTCACAAGAATATTCTTGTACGACTCTTTGCCGCCTTCACAAACAACGTCGGCTGTCACGACATCGAGAGCCTGCCACGCCGTGCGATTGCCGTGGGTGCTATCGGTTTGGTACCGAGTCGTAAACTGCTTCACGACGTAGTTGGGAAGCGTCTCCGTAAAGGTGGAGGTGGCTTCGCGCGCGCCCATAATTACAGGATCGGTGCTGGTGAGACCGGTGGAATCAAGCGGAGCGGCGGACTGGTCGCTCACCGGACTTTCGGCGGCTATGGGAGGAGCAACGACGGGCGCCGCGGCACGGCGCGTTACACCATTCGTCTCTTCCGCCTTGATACTGGGCCGGGCTACGGCAGCGGCCTCGGCGGAACCGGCCGGTGGCGTGTTGTCGATGCGCGCCGGAACTCCGTGCCTCAATTTGGGTGGCCCGGGGTCGTCGGCTTCTCGCGGTAACGGCTTCAAGGGCGCCGCATTGGTTGGATCGATGGTTGGATCACCGGCCGTGATTTGAGGCCTGGGTGTTGCGGACGCGGATTCCGCTGGCCTGGCGCGTGTCAGGCGTGGACGATCGGGATCGTCATTGGACGAACTGGACGAATTGGACGAATTCGTTCTGGGTGCGGCAGCATCTGGCGCGTTCGCTGTCTCCGTAGGCCGATCGCTTTTCTGATCGGACGTTACGGCGGCCTTTTGCTGGAGCGAGATCCGGACCGCATGATAGTAATTCTGGTTGTCGCGGGAATAGTCGATGGCAACCTGATCGCCGATATCGAAATCGCCCAGCTTCGCCGAGCCGGCGGATGCATTCAGGAATTTGGTGGTGCGCTCGATCGATACTGTGATGTTGCGGCCGTCGCCGGGATCGAGATCGAACTGCGCCATGGAGACGCGTTTAAGCGTGCCGGTGATCGTCTCTGCAGGGCCATTCTGCGCCTTCCCGCGCCTGCCGGGCAGCGAAATTCCACCAAGGCTTCCGCCAGGCGAACCGAGGCCGCCTCCCGGGTAAGGGCTTCCAAATTGCGCCCATCCGGGTACAGATGTTGTAAACAGGATCCAGGGTAACGCCGAACGGCAAAGCATACGGATCTTCGACGGCCTTCGCGGTTCGGACGTTTCGGTAAGGCAAGACATGACTGGCGCGTCCTCTTCTATAGCGTACGAGATTATCGGCCGCTGTACGTTGGTGGTTTCGGGATAGACTTGGGATTGCGCGTTTCAGCCGTCAGTTACCTCAATACATGGCCGCTGGTCTGGGGATTCCTGTATGGACCAGGCCGGGGAATTTTCGATTTCCAGTTCGATTTGCCCGCCCGCTGTGCCGATGCTCTGGCGGCTCGCGAAGTCGACATCGGGCTGGTGCCGTGCGCGGAGCTGGACAGGCTGGAGATGGATTTCGTTCCGCACCTCGGCATCGCCTGCGAGGGAGCGGTACGGAGCATTCTGCTGATTTCGAAGGTGCCGTTCGGCGAGATTCGATCGCTGGCGGCCGATGCGGGCTCACGCACTTCCGTCGCGCTGGCGCGAATGATTCTGGAAGCCCGGTATGGGTGCAGCCCGGAGATTCATTCGCGCGCGCCCCGCGTGGAAGAAATGCTGCGCGAGTTCGATGCGGCGTTAATTATCGGGGATCCGGCTTTGCATCTGGATCCGGCGGCATTGCCCTGGAGGACCCTCGACCTTGGCGCCGAATGGACTGCGTGGACCGGTTTGCCGATGGTGTTCGCGGTGTGGGCCGGGCGGCGGGAGGCGTTGTCCGGGGACGTGGCTGCGGCGTTCATGGCGTCATACCAATGGGGCCGTGAAAGGACCGGAGAGATTGTGGACCGCGCGGTGGCAGAACGGAATCTATCCGCCGATCTGGTGCGGAAATACCTGACGCACCATATTGTTTATGAGCTCTCCGAGCGGCATTTGGAGGGGCTCGATCTCTTCCGTCAACGGGCGCGGGAACTGGAAGCTGCGGTGCGGGTTTGAAAGATGGGTGAGGGTGGTGTAATATTGGAGAAACCTTCCTTTTTGCATTGCTCCTCAGTAGCTCAACGGTAGAGCATTCGGCTGTTAACCGAAGGGTTGTAG
>JBDUBZ010000160.1:0-8783 GCA_040003745.1 Terriglobia bacterium | reverse complement strand
TCCCGCCAACCTCGATCTCGCCGGGGCGGCGCCGCTGCTGTGCGCGGGCATCACCACTTATTCGCCGATGCGCCACTGGAACGTGAGTGCGGGACAGAAGGTGGGCGTGGTGGGGCTCGGCGGACTGGGCCATATGGGGGTGAAGTTTGCCAAAGCGTTTGGCGCGGAGGTGGTCCTCTTCACTACGTCGCCGAATAAGGTAGCGGATGGCTTGCGGCTGGGCGCCTCCCAGGTGGTGGTCAGCACAGACGCTTCGCAGATGAGGCCGCATACCGGCACGTTCGATTTCATCCTCGATGCCGTTTCCGCCGAGCACGACGTGAACGCTTATCTGGCCCTTCTCAAACGGGATGGAACATTATGCCTGGTGGGAGCGCCCGAGAAACCGATGGCTGTGGGCGCGTTCGGCCTGTTGTTCGGGCGCAAACGGCTGGCGGGGTCCGCTATCGGAGGCATTGCCGAAACCCAGGAAATGCTCGATTTTTGCGGGCAGCATGGCATTACAGCCGATATCGAGATGATCCCGATCCAGAAGATTAACGAAGCCTATGACCGTCTGCTCAAAAGCGACGTGAAGTATCGCTTCGTGATCGATATGGCTTCGCTCAGGCAATAGCCGGTTTTACCCCTGGGGCCTGCTGCGCTGTGGGATGACGGCGTGCAGGCCCAGGAACAGAAACGATCCGGCCACCAGAGCCAGCGGATAGTCGACCCAGGCGACCGGAGTGGCCCAGAGCCCCACCAACCCGCCCAGCACGGTAGGCGATTCGGCAATCAGGGCGAGGCGGACGGCCGATTGCCGTGCCGAGACACGCAGCATGGCGCCCAGGGCGAGACCTTCCGGAATCTTGTGCAGCATCATAGCGCTCACAATGGCGGCCGACACGGCGCCCCGGTTGCCGGCGGCAATCATTCCCCAGCCATCGATGAAGGCGTGTACGGCGGTGGCGGCCACAAGAGAACTGGCGAATTTCCGGCCGTGCGAGCAACTGGGGCAGACGGGATAACCGAGGTGATCGAGAAGCGCCAGCATGCCGTAGCCGGCCGCGGCCAGCGCGAGCGTAAGGGGCCAGCCGGTGTCCGACGCGATTTCCGGAATCAACCCGAACAGCGCGACCGCGGCCAGAAGCGCGCCGCTCAGAGGAACCAGAATACGGGCGCGACGGCCGCGCGCGAGGGCGATACCGCCCAGGGCGCAGACGATCGCGATTACCGCGGCGGCCAGCGGCAGGAGAATGAAACGAGGCAACAACCAATGTACAAAGCCTGGTATCATAGTCTGGCTGGCGGGTTCGGCCGACGGAGAAAATCCGTAACACCAGCGGCCTGCCGCCCGTCCTAAACATATATATGATTAAAGTCGAAGGCCTGACCAAGCGATACGCGCGTCATGTCGCGGTCAAGAACATCTCCTTCGAAGTCGCTAAGGGCGAAATCGTTGGTTTTCTTGGCAAAAACGGCGCCGGGAAGACGACCACGATGCGCGTCCTCACGTGCTTTCTTCCGCCTTCCGCGGGTAAAGCGACCGTGGCTGGCTTCGATGTGGTCGAGCATCCCCACGACGTCAAGAAGAACATCGGTTATCTGCCGGAAACGCCGCCCCTTTATCCGGAGATGGATGTTACCAGCTACCTCTCATTCGTTGCGAGGCTGAAAGGGATCGCGTCCGCCGACATCAGAAAGCGGGTGGACGAAGTCTGCGAACGCACGGCGATCGGAGACGTCAAAAACAAAATCATCGGTAAGCTTTCCAAGGGCTACCGGCAGCGTGTCGGCCTCGCGCAGGCGATTATCCACAATCCGCCGGTGCTGATTCTCGATGAGCCCACTTCGGGGCTCGATCCGGAACAGCAGCAGCAGGCGCGGCAGCTGATTGCCAGCCTCTCGGGCGATCACACCATCATTCTGAGCACGCATATTCTGTCGGAAGTCGAGCAATCGTGCAGCAACGTCGTGATCATCAATAACGGTGAGATTGTGGCCGTGGATTCGGTGGCGAATCTGCACAAGCGCGGACGCACCACTGAGATCGTCTCGGTTGAAGTGGCGGGCGCACCGGCGCTTGAAGTCCGCCAGCGTCTGGAGCAGGTCCCGGGCGTGGCGCGGGTGATTTCGCGCGATTCGAAAGAGGGCGCGGCGGCCTTCGAGGTGGAGGCGCTCGACAATTACTTCATTCGCCCAGAGCTGGCGCGCGCGGTCGTGCAGTCCGGCTGGAATCTGACGGAGTTGAAGGCGGTGGGTGAATCGCTCGAAGAGATCTTCCTGGAGCTCACGCGCTCGGAGCGCACGGATCTGGGTGGCGGCAAGGCTGAGGTGGCGGCATAATGCGGAACATAATAACAATCTGCGCCAAAGAGGTGAATGGCTACTTTACTTCGCCGATCGCTTATCTGCTGATGGCCCTGTTCGGCCTGATTTTCGGGTTTTTCTTCTATAGTGCGACCTCGTTCTTCGTCCTCGAAAGTATGCGCCAGCAGATGCAGGGTGGCGGCCAGGCGATGAGCATCAATGAGTTCGTAATCGCCCCGCTTCTGGGCAATGCGAGCGTGGTGGGGTTGTTCCTGATTCCGCTGATTTCCATGCGGTTGTTTGCGGAAGAAAAACGCTCCGGCACCATCGAGCTGCTGCTGACCTCGCCTATCCACGACTGGGAGATTATCCTGGGGAAGTGGCTCGGCGCGATGGTGATGTACCTGTGTGTTCTGTCGCTCGCCGCCCTCAATGTGGCGCTCCTGTTTATCTGGGGCTCACCGGACTGGCGTCCCATCCTGACCGGCTTCCTGGGCTTGATACTGCAGGGGGGTTGTGTACTGGCCATCGGGACGTTCATTTCAACGCTGACTAAGAATCAGATTATTGCGGGTGCGGCTACTTTCTCGATCTGCCTCTTACTCTGGGTGCTGAGCTGGGTCAGTTCTTACAATGAGGCGGGCTGGGCGCAGGCTGTGGCCTACTGCTCGATCCTGACTCACTTCGAGCCTTTTTCGAAGGGTATTATAGACAGCAAAGATGTGGTGTTCTATCTCTCGGCGATCTTTCTGAGCCTGTTTCTTACGGCCCGGTCGCTCGAGTCTTTGCGGTGGAGGGCTTAATGGCAAGCGATTTCTTAAAGGCCCGCCAGACCAGATATGGAGCCTATGCGGCCGTCTATATTCTGGTGATTCTGTGCGTGGTGTTCGCCGTCAACTATCTGGCGAAGAGCCGGAATAAGAGTATCGACGTTACCGCAAACAAGCGGTTCACGCTTTCCGATCAGACTAAGAAGGTGGTGGGCGGCTTAAAGAAGCCAATCAACGTCTACTTCTTCGATAAGTCCGATAGTTATGAGCGCGCGCGGGACATGTTCGACCGCTATAGGAACCTTTCCTCTCAGATCGTTGTTAATTACGTGGATCCTGAGAAGAAGCCGGATGTGGCCCGTGTGGAAGGGGCGCGCAACCTGGGAGACATCATCGTCGATAACGGCGTCAAGAAAGAGACGGCCAAAGGGCTGACGGAAGAAGAAATAACGGGCGCGATTATTCGCGATCTCAAGAGCGGCGCGCGCACGGCCTGTTTCGTGGAAGGCTCCGGCGAGCACAGTCTGACCGAATCGGGCGGCGAAGGCTATTCCACCCTCAAATTGGCGCTTGAAAGTAATAATTACAAGACGCAGGCGATTTCCCTGATCGAGAAGCCGGAGGTGCCGAAGGAATGCAACCTGGTGGTAGTCGGCGGCCCGAAGCGGGATTATCTGCAGCCGGCCATCGACACACTGAAAACCTACGTCCAGGGTGGCGGCCATGCCCTGTTCAACTTCGACCCGGTGCTGAACCTGCCCGATGGCAAGATCGGCGACACGCCCGGTCTGGCCGCGCTGGTGCAGACTTGGGGCGTTACGGCGAATCCCGATGTGATCCTCGACCTGAGCTCAGCCAGCCGGCTCTTCGGCCAGACTTCGCCGGTGGTTGGATCTTATGAATCGCACGCGATTACGCGCGTTATGGGAGACAACGCCTCGGTGTTTCCACTGTCGCGCAGTCTTACCGTGAAGTCGCCTGCGGAGAAGCTTTTCTCGACATCGGCGGGCAGCTTTGCGCTCACCAACCCCCCGCTTCCGATTAAAGAATCGGATCTCGACAAGGCCGCGAAGGGTCCGTTCGTTCTGGGGGCGGCGGCTACCATCGGCACCGGGCCGACTGCCGGCCGTGTGGTCGTAATCGGCAGCGCCAACTGGATGGCGAACCAGATCATGCGGGCGCCGGTGGCAAACCGCGATCTGGCCTTAAACGTGATGAACTGGCTGACGTCCGACGAGGACCTGATTTCCATCCGGCCTAAAGATCCGGAAGACCGGCGGTTGCGCATTACCGGTTCGTCCATGAGAATCATGTTCCTGACGAGCGTCATATTTCTGCCGCTCATCGTGATCATGGCGGGTGTCTCGACGTGGTGGAAGCGGAGATAAGACATGAAGCCAAACGGACTTTTCGCCGCGATCGGCGTCCTGGCCGTGCTCGGCGGGCTGGTCTGGTGGACGGGTAAAAATCCGAAACCGGAAGCGCCCGCCACTCCCGCCTCGCCGAAGATCCTCGCGATTCCCGAGAATCAGATTGAGGGCCTCCGCATCGCCAAAACGGGAGCCGAACCGATTGTCCTGAAGAACCTCGCGGGCAACTGGGCGATTGCCGAGCCGAAGCAGATGGCGGCCGACCAGGATGCAGTAAAGCAATTGACCGGCAGCCTGACGGCACTCAACGCCGACCGGCTGATCGACGAGCATCCGGCCAGCCTGAACGAGTTCGGCCTGAGCGCTCCCACCGCCGAAATCGATGTCACCGTGAAGGGCGGCGCCGTTACGAAGCTCTTGCTGGGCGGCGATACCCCGTCGGGCAGCGATACTTATGCCAGGGTTGATGGCAAGGCGCCCGTTTATACGATTGCATCCTCCACCAAAGCTACCTTTGATAAGAGCGTCAACGATCTGCGCGATAAGCGCCTGCTGCCGTTTAATCAGGATAAGGTGACCGCGATCTCGGTTACCTCGAAGGGGCCTGCCTTTGAGTTCGGCAAGAACGGCCAGGGCGAATGGCAGATCACAAAGCCGAAACCCATGCGCGCGGATTCCATCCAGGTCGACGACTTCGTCCGTAAGCTGAAGGAAGCGAAGATGGACCTGGCGGCGCCCGCAGTTGGCAAAGTCGATAGAACGAAAGTGGGGGCAAAAGTGGGCTCGGTCGCCGTGACGGACAACTCAGGCACTCAGACGCTCACCGTTCTGAAGCCCGTAGATGCCAAGGAGACCGGCTATTACGCTAAGAGCTCGCTCTCGGACGAGACTTACAAGCTTTCAGGCGACTTTGGCGATGCCTTGAAGGACAAGGATGTGGATAGCTTCCGTAACAAGAAGCTGTTCGATTTCGGATTTAACGATCCTTCTAAAATTGAGCTGAATGGCGTGGATTATTCGAAGGCCGGCGATAAGTGGATGAGCTCCGCCGGACAGATGGACGCGCCCTCTATTCAGAACGTCATCGACAAGCTGCGCGATCTGACCGCGGTGAAGTTCATGGATAAACCGGCGGGGGCACAGGCCCTGGCGCTGGCCGTCACCTCGGGCGATAACCACAAGGTGGAGAAGGTTGTGGTGAACAAATCCGGCGAGGAATACAACGCGCTGCGCGAGGGCGAGCTGACGGTTTACGCGATCGACGCGAAGGCCGTCGACGATCTGCAGAAAGCCATTTCCGGCATCAAACACTATCAGCCGCCTAAGCCCGCCAAAAAGTGAAGTGCTGCGCTACCAGATCACGGACGGCTCCATACCGGGGCGGCGGGATGTCGATTTCATACAGGTCCGCAACCGCGAACTGACGGCGCGTCCGCTGGCGGAGCTGGTGCGGGATCTGATGAGGAAGCTGCCCGCCGGTCCGCTGATACTGGTGAACGACAGGGCGGATGTGGCGGTGGCGTGCGGCGCCGCGGGAGTACATCTTCGCTCCGGTTCGGTCTCACCGAAAACGATCAAGCGGCTGGGACGGCTGATCGTGACAGTGGCGTGCCACAACGAAGCAGAGGTGATGAGCGCCGCCGGGGCTGACTACCTGCTCCTCTCGCCCGTCTTTGCGCCGTTGTCGAAAACCGATGAGCGGGAGCCGCTGGGCCTCGGTGAACTCGAACGCCTCGTGCGTATTTCACCCGCGCCGATCATCGCACTGGGTGGGATCACCGAGGCCCGCATCGAACCCTGTATCTCAGCCGGCGCCGTTGGGGTGGCTGGAATCAGCCTATTCCGGTAATCGGTTTACCGCAGCCTTTGGGAGACCTTTTCGACTTCTCCCCAGACTCGCAGCAGGTTGCCGCCCCAGAGCTTGCCGATTTGTTCTTCGGTGTAGCCGCGGCGCACCAGTTCGAGCGTTACGTTAAAGGCGTCGGCCGCGCTGTTCCAGCCGTCGATTCCGCCGCCGCCATCGAAGTCCGATGAGATTCCGACGTGGTCGATGCCGATCAGCTTTACAGCGTAGTCGATGTGATTTACCAGGTCCTTCACGTTGGCCCGGCCGGCGGGCGGGGGTTTAGCATCGAGTTCCGCGAGGCGCTTCTGGTATTCGGATCCCCTCCCCGGCGGGGCGCCGGCAACTTCCACGGGGCAGGCGCGAGGCGTAGCGGAGGCCCGCGACGGAAGACCGAACTCCTGGCGCAGCTTCGCGAGTGCGTTGCGGCGTTCCCTGGATTCGACTTTGATGTAAGAGGCGAAGCCGACAATCTGAATGACGCCGCCGTTTTTCTTGAGCGCCAGCAGTTGCTCGTCATCCATATTCCGGCTGACATTGGCGAGGGCGCGCACCCCGGAATGGGACGCGATCACCGGCGCCTGAGAAAGGCGCATCGCCTCCATATTCGCGCCCTTTGAAGGATGAGACAGATCGACCATCATGCCCAGGCGGTTCATCTCCGCGATGACTTCCCGGCCGAGCGGAGACAGCCCGTTGTGGTAGAGATAGCCGTGAACTTCGCCGGTATTCGAATCGGCCAGCTGGCTGTTCCCGTTGTGAGCGAGGGACATGTAACGGCCCCCGCGGTCGTAGAACTCTTTCACTCGCTTGATGTCGGTCCCGATGGAATATCCGTTCTCGACGCCGATCACGGCGATGCGAAGGTTCTTCTTGTGCAGGGCAAGCACGTCGGCCGGCGTTAAGGCAAGGCCGATTTTGTCAGGCGCGATTTTCTCGGTAAGACGGTGGACGGCATCGAATTTCGCAACTGCCTGGCGGTGGGCCTTGTCGTACCCTGCCTGCGTGAGCGGACCCTGCCCGACGTAAACGACCATGAACGTGAGGTCCATGTCGCCTTCCACCATCTTGGGGATATTCACCTGCGTGGTGAGACGCATGGTGTAGTTGCACGCCGCCGTGAAGTTCGCCGGGTCGATGTCGTTGTGGGTATCGAGCTTGATGACGCGGTCGTGAATGCCTTTGGCTTTGGCAATCAGCGCCGCATCGCTCGTCTGGGCGGGACTAATGCGTGTAACTATCTGGAACAACGCCGCAGTCATCCCGGCAAGTATGAGGTCTCGCCTGATGTCTTTCATCGATTCTTCCGCACGGGAAAGTGATTCCTGAAACAACAAACCGACGGCGGTCGTTCGGACACGGGCCGTGCCCATCTTACCAATAGCGAGCTTTGGCGCCAGATTGAGAGAATGACTTACTGGTGCGGAGTTTAGTTCCCATTTTCGTACTGCTGGCCGGTGGGGCGGCGTCGTCGGTAGCGGCGACGGACGCCGGCCTGCGGGATCCGGAGTTTGCGCGCGTACCGTTTGCCGAGTGGCGCTCGGGCGCGGGGCAGACTCGGATGGGGTGGTCGGTCGAACTCACGCCTGCCGTTCTGTCGGTACATCAGCGAATGCTGCTGAGGGCGGTGATTCATATCCAGGGGCACAAAACAGAGCCCGGCAGGTTGATCCTGTTTATCGAATACCTGGACGCTGCGGGGCATGTATGGCAGCAGCATGTGCCGATAGATCCGGCACGCCCCGGACCCGAACCGCAGGCTGGGTTTGAGCGAGGCAGCGCGGCGATCAATCACTACGCTTTTCTGCTGCCGGGCGATTATTCCATCGCCTTCGGATTGTGGGACAGCGCAAGCGGCAAACACGCCCTGATCGTACGCAAGGCGCACATTGCGGCAATCAATCGGGATCCGCTTCCGAACGCGTGGGCCGGGCTGCCGTCGGTTGAGTTCATCACGGCAGGGGACATCGGGAGCCACGATGTGTGGTTTCTGCCGGGTGTAGCGGGTGTTCTAAACCTGCCGGTGACGACCCGCAGACCGGTCCACGTTGAGGTACTGCTCAACGCGACCCCTTCGAAGCGGAGCGCGGGCGTAATGATGGCGTTGCGCGAGAACATGAGTCTGCTGATCCCGGCGGTGAAGGCATTCAGCGGTTTGCGGCTGAGCGATGGCGCGGTGGATGTTTCGATGCTCGACTTAACACGCCGGAGGACCGTTTTCAGCCAACTGGATGTTCGCGCGCTCGACTGGGGGCGCTTGCAGCGGTTTTTTGCCGAGAACAATCCGGGCCTGGTGGATGTGCAGTCGCTCGCGGCAGAAGGAAAAATGCGGGGGTATTTCCTCGGTGAGATCGAGCGGCGAATGATGGTGAGCGATGGGCAGGCGCATGTGGTCGTTGTGCTGAGCGGGCCCGCCCTGATGGACCACCAGGAGCCCTGGGAGCATGCCCCGCCGGCACTCGACGCCGACCACCGGTTGATTTACATCCGCTACCGGAGCGACCCGGCCCT
>JBDUBZ010000159.1:0-8825 GCA_040003745.1 Terriglobia bacterium | reverse complement strand
GAGCACAATCAGGTCATCTATCAGAAATATCAGGGCGTGTTGGGCCGCTGCATTGGACACGGAGCTTTCCCTATCGGCATCAGCGAGGCGGCAACGCTGAAGTATCACGACGTGCCCGTGGTGCCGAATCTCGAGCTGGGGCAGGGCGACGCGTTCATGAATCATGGGTACGCGATCCTCGATATCGACGGCGATGCCGCGGGCATTTCGTATTTCCAGGACACCGATGAGGATGAGGCGATGTTTAGCGAAGCGCTGGAGAGGGCGCAGGCGGTCGGCGGTTAGCTGCGCTATACTGATGAAGTTGTGATTTCAGTTCTCCTGACGACTTTGCACATTATTGTGTGCCTGTTTCTGATTGTTGTGGTGCTGCTGCAGAGCGGCAAGGCTGCGGATCTCGCCGGCGCGTTCGGCGGGATGGGTTCCCAGACTGCGTTTGGACCAAGGGGTTCGACGACGCTGCTTTCGAAGGCCACGACGATATCGGCAATTGTGTTTATGTTTACGTCGATATCGCTGTCGATTGTGGCGACAAGGAACGCTGGGGTAAGCACGGTTCCGGATCTGAAGCGGCGGCCAGTTACCAGCGGGGCTCCAGTGACCCCGGCCCCCGCGCCTGCGAAGAAGTAATCACACGCCTTTACACCTGCGGAGGTGGCGGAATTGGCAGACGCACTAGCTTGAGGTGCTAGCGGGAGCAATCTCGTGGGGGTTCAAGTCCCCCTCTCCGCACCAAACATAATAAAGCAGTTAACGGGGCTGGCCAGAAATGGCTGGCCTTTGTTTTTTATGGATTGTAGTGGTTTTTGTAGTGGTTTCGAATTCTTACCATTACACTGTCGGTCCGCATATAGTCGGCAGCTTTCAAGGATGACAAACCTGCCGATTCAGGGTAAAGTTACCCTAAAGAGAGGAACCCTGTATGACCGTGACCATCCATCTTCCGCAACCCTTGGAACAAGCATATCTTGCGGCGGCACGGGCGCAGGGTGTTTCGATTGACACGCTTGTCAGCGATGTTCTCATCTCCCACCTCCCGGTTCCTGAAAAGGCACCGCGCCCCAGTTCCGGCGCTCCGCGTTTTGTCGAGGAGAACGGCATTCCCGTTCTCCATACAAACGAGCCGCTCTCGGCTACGGTCGTCGATGAAACCATCGAACTCATTCGCCGCGAGCGCGACCTCGCCGCCCTCGGGCTGCTGTAGCCGTGCAGGTCTTTCTCGATACATCGGTGCTCGTTCCGGCATTTCTTGCGGCGCTCCCGAATCACGCCTCAAGCCTGAAGTTATTGAGTAGCTGTCAGCCAGACAATGCTGCATGTGCCGCACACTCGCTCGCCGAGCTCTATTCGACGCTCACGCGCCTCCCGGCACCTCATCGGGCAACGCCGGAACAGGCGCTAGAGTGCGTTGAGAACGTCGCCAGCCGACTCCTCCTGATCAGTCTCGATGGCGAGACGTATCTCGACCCCATTCGGCAGGCGGTCCCCAATCGGGTTTCCGGCGGGACGATCTACGATTGTCTGATTGCTCGTTGCGCCATCCAATCCGGTGCCGACCAAATCATTACTTGGAATCGACGCCACTTCGAGCAGTTTGGCCCAGAGGTTGTTTCCCGGCTCACCTCCCCGGAGACGTAAATACGTCAAGTGCCCCTGCGGGCGCGCGTCATGCTCCGTTATTGCGGAGTTGAGCCAAGAGCCACTCGGCGGTCCGGGCGTTGGAAAATTAAACTGCTGCTCCAGCGCCGACAGTATGACTTCGGTCCCGTGCTCTTCGGCTTCACAGCGGGTGGCCTCGATCGCCAGACGCCCCAAGTCGAAGCCATCGGACGTGACCTGTGGACGTGGATATGTAAGGCGCTTGCCTCGTGAATCTGCGACGATAAGTGCGAGAGAACCTCATAGCAACGGGATTGACCGAGATGGAGCGCGAGGTTGTCGTTCTCAAGACTGTTTGGGATTTGATTGATGAGATGGTGAACTATGAACTGTTCGCCGCGATGACGACACGAACTGACGTGACGTTGATGTTCAACGGCACGACGCATCAGCGGCTGTTCAACATCCTGCTGGTGGACTTTCTTCTCAGCCAAATACACAGTTCTTCGGGCTTGCGAAACCGCCTGATAGCGCTTCGGGATCCGAGCGCAGCATACTATTTGATCTTAGGCAAGTGTGTGCTAGCCCGAAGTTCGGGGCTGACATCACCGGCGTCGAGTCGCCGCTCGATGCTCGCTCTTGCCCCGGCGGGTCCACTCCCGGAGCGTTCCGATCTCTTCCGGCGTAAGGGCGATCACTGACTTTGGCTGGCGCATCAACCCAGGATATAAAAGTACCTCTATTATTGCAAGTTAATGCCAGCGTCTCAGTGGAGCTGATCGAACGAGTGAGGGCGGGAAACTGGAATCCGGAGAACCATGACGTCGACCGTCAAGCCGGGACGCCCTTGCGGCGCATGGGTAATGGTCGCCCGGTCACACGGGTGGAACCATCTCCACCCTGATTCTCGTCAAAGACAACGGTAAGCCTCATCTCGCAGTAGAATGGGGCGGAAGAGTGACTGATCCATCGAGCCCCGTTGAGATGCTGCAGGCTTACGTAAAATCCTCCCAGCGGTTCCGCGACATTGCCACGGGAGACGACGTTATTCTCCCCAATCACACGGCATTTAACGGCACGCCTCTGAAGAATGCCGCGCTGCGCAGCCGCAAGCCGGGTGATCCCAGTCCGTGGATCATGCGGAAAGACGTCGTAGTGAGATATCTGACCATGGCCAAAGAGTGTGGCAAAGCCAACTGGATCACCGCGAAGTCGAGGACTCAGTAGCGAATGGGCCGCACCACCGACCGTCGCCGCGGCATGCGGCGTGTACTGACGGCCGGTCTGCTGGCGCTCGTTTTCGCCCTGGCGAACTCCGGTCAGAGTCTTCAAACTCATCGCAATCTGGGCAAGGCTTTCTTCGAGAATCCGACCACCCAGAAGGAGTCCATCGCCGAATTCAAAAAGGCTCTCGATCTTGCGCCCACTTCAATCCCGGACAAGCTGAACTACGCGCTCGCCCTGCTCCATGGAGATCGCATTCCGGAGGCGGTCGCACTGCTCGAGGCCGTCCAGAAGCAGCAGCCGTCGCTTCCCCACACCTGGTTTAATCTCGGTATCTATTACAAGAACGCGGGCGAGCAGGAGAAGGCGCTTGCCCAGTTCCTGCAGATGGTTCAACTCGTTCCGGGTGAGCCCATCGCGCATTACCAGCTTTGCTCGCTTTTGCGGGGCGCAGGCCGCAATGCGGAAGCTATCGAGCAGTGCCAGAAGGCTTCGGCGCTGAATCCCCGTCTCGCCGCGGCCCACTTTCAGCTCTACAATCTTTACCGCCAGGCATCGCGCGCGGAAGACGCCGCCAAAGAGCTCGCCGTATTTCAGGGACTGAAGAAGCAGGCCGAAGGTGAGGCCATTCCCGAGGATGTGGAGTGGTGCAATTATGCCGAAATCTACGATCCCCCGCGTGCCGTGAGCCCCGCCCCGGCCCCCGCGAAACCGGTGTTCTCCGATCGCATTTTTGACGCCGCTACTGGCATGCTCACAATCGATGCGGCCGGCATCGGTCGCACAGACCTCCTGGTCTGGTCTGCGAAGAGCGTTCGCCTCTACCGGAATGGCATCGAACTCGCACCGGCTTCCGGCCTCGAAAAAATTGTGGGCGCAGTTTCCATCGCCACCGGTGATTTCGATAACGACGGCCTGATGGATTTGTGCGTCCTCACCGAAACCGGCGTCAGCCTTTACCGCAACACGAAGGGGCGCTTCGTTCCGTTCGAAGCGAAGCTGCCGCAGCGCCGCTTCGAGCGCGCCGTCTGGATCGACTACGATCACGATTACGATCTGGATCTTCTGTTGCTCGGCGAACATCCGGCACTGCTGCGCAATCAGGGCAAGGCCGGCTTCGAAGATCGCACGGCAGACTTTCCGTTTGTGGCCGGACACGTGAAAGACGCCGTCAAACTGAGGGTCGATCCCGACGGAAAGGCCTTCGATCTGGCCGTTTTCTATTCGAATCGCGCGCCCACGCTCTACGCCGACGAACTGGGCGGCCGCTACACGGCGAAGGACTATTCGGGCCCCGAGCCAACCCGCGCCATAGAAGCGGATTTCGATAACGATGGCCGCCCGGACCAGGCGCGTATTGGCGACGACGGCAAGCTCCACGTGATGCTGAATCGCGCGCTTCCGGCGCAACACTGGGTTCGCGTGCGCCTCACCGGCGTGCGCAACCTGAAACTCGCGCAGGATGCAATCGTCGAGGTGAAGGCTGGCGCTGATTACTGGCGGCAGCCTTACGCCGGTGTGCCTCTGCTCTTTCCGGTCGGCGCCCACACCGCTGTCGAAGTGGTTCGCATCACCTGGCCCAACGGGCTCATCCAGAACGAAGTCAATCAGCCTGCCAACCGAACTTACAACTACGAGGAAAAGCAGCGCCTCTCCGGTTCCTGCCCCATGATCTGGACCTCGAACGGCAGCGGCTTCGAGTTCATCACCGATGTTCTTGGCGTAGCCCCGCTCGGCGCGAGCGACGGCGAAGGGACCTTCTTCCCGGTAGATCACCAGGAGTATGTCAAGATTCCGCGCCAGGCTCTCATGCCTGTCGATGGCCACTACGAAGTAAGAATCACCGAAGAGTTGAGCGAAGTCTCGTATCTGGATCAGGTGCAGTTATTCACCCTCGATCACCCGGCGAACAAAGAGATATTCACCAACGACAAGTTCAAGGGCCCGCCTTTCCCGGAGTTTCGTCTCTACGAAGTTCCGCGCCGGATCTATCCCGTCGCGGCCCATGACGATAGTGGCCGTGACATTCGACCGGCCATCCTGGCGCGCGATCAGCGCTATCCCGACGCCTTTCCGCGCAGTGAACTGGGCGTTGCGAAACTGCACAGCATCGACCTCGACTTCGGTACCGCCGCCCCCAGCGGCGATGGCGTTCTTCTGGCAAACGGCTGGGTCGACTGGCCGGATGGCAGCACCTTCCGAGCCTCCGCTCAGGAGCTCAAAGGTGGCCTTGTCATGCCTTATCTCCAGATGCAGGATGCATCCGGAAAATGGGTGACCGTCAACGAAGATATGGGCATGCCCGCCGGCAAACCCCGCACCATCGCGGTGCCGCTGCACTTTCCGTCGGCAAGCCGCAAGCTCCGGATTGCCACGAACCTCTGCGTCTATTGGGACGAAATTTTCCTGAGCGAATCGGCCGGCCCCGCGGAAGCGCGACAGACGGCGGTGCCGCTGCAATCCGCCCAGTTGCATTTTCGCGGCTTCTCGGAATCCCGCGTTGATCCCGCCCGCAAGCAGCCTGACACGTACGTGTATGACCATGTGGATTCCGTGTCGTTCTGGAACCCCACTCCCGGCCTCTACACGCGATACGGCGATGTTCGCGAGGTCATTTCCGACGTGGACGACCGCCTTGTCATCATGGGCTCCGGAGACGAGCTCAGGCTTCTCTTCGATGCCGCGAAGCTCACGCCTTTACCTTCCGGCTGGACGCGCGACTTCCTTCTGAAAGTCGATGGCTGGGCCAAAGACCGCGATCCCAACACCGCGTATTCTCAAACGGTGGAGCCGCTGCCATTTCACGGCATGACCCGATACCCCTATCCCGCGAATGAAAGTTTTCCCAACGACGACGAACACAAGCGTTACCGGCACGACTACAACACCAGGCCCGCACTGCGCCTCCTCCGGCCACTAAACGCCAGCGCGGCAAACTCCCGATGAGGAAGTTGCTGCTCGTCCTGCTGCTTCTTCCGCCAACCCGCGCCGCCGAGGCGGTCCACTTTACGGATGTGACCTCCGCGGCTGGAATCAAGTTCACACACAACGCCGGCCGCACAGGAAAAAAATGGCTGCCGGAAACCATGGGCCCGGGCTGCGCCTTCTTCGACGCCGATGGCGACGGCTGGCTCGACATCCTCATTCTCAACGGTCGCGATCTGATCCCGCACGGCCGCCGCACCCCCGCCGCTCTCTATCGCAACAATCACGATGGCACCTTCACCGATATCGCTAAATCGAGCGGTCTCGATATCGACATCTACGGCATGGGTGTGACCATCGGCGATTACGACAACGATGGCCGCGAAGACGTCTACATCACGGCCCTTGGCGGCGACCATCTGTTCCATAACGAAGGCGGCGGCCATTTTCGCGATGTCACGCGCGAGTCCGCTATCGCCAACAACGCTTTTTCGACCAGTGCTCTCTGGTTCGACTACGACCGCGATGGCAAGCTCGATCTCTTCGTCGCCAACTACGTGCAGTGGTCGCAGCAAAGCGATGTGCGATGTTCACTCGATGGCGCAACGAAATCCTACTGCACGCCGGAATCCTACAAGGGAGCCGCCTCGAAGCTCTACCACAATCTCGGGAACGGAAAATTTCAGGATGTCACCGTCGCGGCAGGTCTCTCCGACCCCACCAGTAAGTCGCTCGGCGTGGCGTCAATCGATTTCAACAACGATGGCTGGCCCGATCTATTTGTCGCCAACGACACGCAGCCCAACAAGCTCTACCGCAATCTTCAGAACGGAACCTTCAAAGAAGAAGGGCTGGCCGCCGGCCTCGCGCTGGGCGAAGACGGGACCGCCCGCGGGGCCATGGGCGTCGACGCCGGCGACTACGATCGCTCGGGCCGCCAGCACCTCGCGGTCGGAAATTTTTCCAGTCAGATGATCGCGCTCTATCACAACGACGGCAAGGGGCTGTTCGTCGATGAAGCGGCCCACTCACCCATCGCCCGCGCCAGCCTCAACAGCCTCACCTTTGGCCTGTTCTTTTTCGACTATGATCTCGATGGCTATCCGGACTTATTCGCCGCCAACGGGCATCTCGAAGAGCAGATCAGTCGCGTGCAGCCGAAGATCCAGTATGAGGAACTGCCGCTGCTGTTCCACAATGCCGCCGGAAAATTTCAGCCCGTCCCGGCGTTCGCAAAACCGCTGGTGGCGCGGGGGGCGGCTTACGGTGACTTTGATCGTGACGGCGATCTCGATATCCTGATCGCCACCAACAACGGCCCCGCATACCTCTATCGCAATGATGGCGGCAACCGCAATCACTGGCTGCAAATCCGCCTGAATGGCGTTCGCAGCAATCGGGACGGCATCGGCGCCGTAGTGCGCGTCGGCCCGCAGATGCAAACGGTCCACAGCGGATCTTCCTACTGTTCGGCGAGCGATCTGGCCTTGACCTTCGGCCTGGGCGCCGATGCCGGTCCGCAGACCGTCGAGATTCAGTGGCCGAGTGGAACTCGCCAGAAAATGACCGGCGTTAAGCCCGACCAGCGCATCGTGATCGGGGAACAATGAACGAAATTCTTGCACTCTCCGGAGTGGCGCAGGCAAGGCTGATCGCCGACCGGAGCATCTCGTCGGAAGAACTGGTCCGTGCCCACCTCGATCGCATCGCTGCCGTGAATCCCCGCATCAACGCCGCGATTGGGGTACTGGCCGAATCGGCCCTCGAACGCGCGCGAGACCCGCTGCCCGGCCCCTTCAGCGGCGTTCCATTTTCCATCAAAGATTCGATCGAAGTCGAGGGCACGGTCTGCAGCGCGGGAACTCTGGGCTATCGGAACGCCCCGAAATCCACGCGTGACGCCACGCTGGTTGCGCGGCTTCGGCAGGCGGGAGCCATCCCGATCGCGCGCACCAATCTGCCGGACCTGCTGTTCGCGTTCGAAAGCGACAACCTGATCTTCGGCCGCACGAATAACCCTTACGACCTTGCGCGGACGTCCGGCGGATCGAGTGGCGGCGAAGCGGCCCTGATCGCATCCTGTGGGTCGCCATTCGGGCTCGGCAGCGATGCCGCGGGCAGTGTCCGCCTCCCGGCGCATTACTGCGGTATTGCCAGCTTGAAGCCAACCTCGGGGCGGCTCTCGCGAGCCGGGCATGTGCCCCCGCCAGGTGGATGGATCGAAGCTCTCTGGCAGATCGGTCCCATGGCGCGCCGCGTCGAAGATCTGCTGGCCATGATGCCCATCCTGCTCGGAGCCGACAGCGAAGATCGAACTGTGGTCCCGATGCCCTGGCGGGAGACTTCCATAGAAGGTCTGCGGATTGCGTACTTCCTCGAAAACCAATTCGCGGAACCGGATGTGGAAACGCAACGCGTCGTGGGGGAAGCGGCGAGGGCTCTCGGCGCCGTTGAGAACAGGCCTCCAGGCATGGAGCGCAGTTACGAACTCGAAATGAAATTCCTCGGCGCGGATGGCGGCGATGGTATTCGCGAGTTCCTCACCACCATCGGCAGCGATCGAACTCATCCACTGCTCAACGGCTGGCTGGATAAGCTCGAAGAGCATCGGACCACCGTCAGCGGGTTCGCGGCCTACTGGGCTGCGATTGACGGATTCCGCTCAAAGATGCACAAATGGATGGCGTCCTTTGATGCCGTGCTGTCACCTGTGGCGGCACATCCGGCTCTTCCGCATGGAACCTCCATCGAAGACCGGAATTTCAAGGGCTTCAGCTACACCATGGCGCACAATCTGACAGGCTGGCCCGCCGCGGTGGTACGGTGCGGCGCCACATCGACCGGTCTGCCCATCGGCGTGCAGATCGCGGCCGGACCCTGGCGCGAAGACATCGTTCTTGCCATTGCCCTCCGCCTCGAAAAAATCTTCGGAGGCTGGCGAAGTCCGGAAAGTTTGTGACTACGCCAGACGGGCGCGGCGAGCACGACGTGCCGCGCAGATAAGGCAAAGAAATCACACCAGCAACCCGCGCGTTTTCTTTACAAAACATTTCAAAGTCAGGCTAGAATGATGAAAC
>JBDUBZ010000158.1:0-8858 GCA_040003745.1 Terriglobia bacterium | reverse complement strand
GGAGGCGTGCCGGGTTCCGAGCTCCCGTAAAACGATCGGAAAAACAAAACTGCCAATAACAACATGCAGTTTGCATACGCTGCTTAATTAAAACCTAAGTCAGCGCGCTTCGGTGAGTCAGCCCACGGGCTTGCTAGTAAGCGTCATATAGTGGGATAGGGTGCAGGCTTCTGTCCGGAGCCAAGACCCGAGATCAATCGGACTAGTCTATCGCTGTCTTGCCGGCTCTCAGGCGGTGGATGAAATTCAGAACTGGCTACGCACGTAGTCTCTTCATTTCGGGCTTTTTCGGACGGGGGTTCAACTCCCCCCGCCTCCACCATTTTAAATCTTTTACTATAATTAACTGACGATTTCGCCTTTACCCGGCTCTGTCAGCAAGTTGAGTTGCCGAACGACCTCCATCACCTGGGCGGCTGATTTCACCTGCCGAATTGCGATAAAGATCTGGTCAAGATGCCGACGGTCGGCTTCTCGGATTCGGCTGAACTCTTCCGCGAATTCCCTCTGCGCTGCATCTGCGAACATAGATCCGAACCGCTGGCGCTCTGCGACTGGCCTCGGTAACCGCGTATGACAGCTTCTCAGATTATCGAGTTTCTGCTGCTGCTGCTCATAGCGGCGTCCGTGATCGCGTTGGCCGCACACCGGCTTCGCGTTCCGTATACGGTTGCGCTCGTTCTCGGCGGCTTCGGAATCGACTTCTTTCACGTCCCGATTCAGCACATGATGGGCTCCGGCAGCGGCGCCCGGGCGCATCTTCTCACGCCCGATGTCGTCTTCATTCTGTTCCTGCCGGCGCTGCTGTTCGAAGCAGGCATTAACATCAACTTCCGCAGTCTTCGTTCAACTCTCGCGCCGATTGTTCTGCTTGCCACCGCAGGCGTGATGGTGGCGCTGGCTGTCACCGGATTCGCCGTTCACTGGTTCATAGGGATACCTCTGTTGCCCGCAATAATCTTCGGGGCGCTGATATCGGCCACCGACCCGGTTGCGGTGCTCGCTCTGTTCCGGAGCCTCGGCATTGAAAAACGTCTGGCTGTGCTCATCGAAGGTGAAAGCCTGCTCAACGACGGCACGGCCATTGTCCTGTTTCAGATCATGATCGCCGTAGCGACCGGCGCGGGCTCGCCTGGCGTTGCCGACGGCGTACGGCAGTTTGCGATAGTCGCGATCGGAGGGGCGGCGCTCGGACTTGCCTTTGGGTATGCCGCCAGCCGGATCACCAGCCACATTGACGACGCGCGGATCGAAATCACGCTCAGCATGATCATCGCTTACGGGACGTATCTCGTGGCGGAGCACCTGCACGTATCGGGCGTGCTCGCCACAGTCATGGCCGGCCTGATGATCGGCAGTTATGGCGCGCGCGTCGGCATGAGTCCGCGAACACGCGTGGCACTCTGGGCCTACTGGGAGTACGTCTCGTTCGCTATCAATTCGCTGCTCTTCCTTTTAATAGGAATCGAAGTGCACTTCTCGGAACTGCTGGCAGCCTGGAGCGCCATACTCCTGGCCACTCTCTTCGTCGTGGTGGGGCGCGCCGCCGCCGTTTACTCCCTCGTACCGCTATCTAACCTCTTCACAACGAAAATTCCGGTCGCGTGGCGGCATGTCACTGTGTGGGGCGGCCTGCATGGCGCCGTGTCTCTGGCGCTGGCTCTGAGCCTGCCCGCCGACCTTCCCGGCAGAGGTACGATTCTGACCATCACATTTGGCGTCGTAGCCTTTTCGATTGTGGTTCAGGGTCTCACGATGAAACCTCTGCTGCGTTTTTTGCGCATCGCAATGGGAGAGGTCCATGAGCACGACATTCTTCGAATCCACGCGATCGCGGCCAAAGCAGCGCAACGTGAACTGGAGCACCTGGCATCGGAATCTCTGATTTCACCGGGCGCGCAAAAGCGGCTGAGAACCGAACTTGAGGATCGGCTAGCCGGTTTGCGGGAACAGATAGCGCAAATTGAGGAGCGGCACCCCGAATCGCTGGAGAAAGATCTGCGGCTTGCCCGGGCACGCATGGCTGCAGCAGAGAAGAGTGCAATACGAGCGGCTGCGGCCGACGGACTGGTATCGCCTGAAACGGAGGATGACCTGATTCGCGAGGCTGACAGGCATCTCGACACTCTTGAACCCTGAATGTAAACGGCTGAAAAATAGTCGGAAATATAGACAGCCGCACATCGCCTTTTGTCGGCGGCTGCTTCTGTTGCTCCTCACTTTGGCGCCGCTGTCCCCTATGTATGGCGAGGCGCCTTCGGAATTTATCTCTCTCCTTCGAAATCAGCTCGGAAATTCGAGCGGCAACCTCGCCGAGAGACTGGATAAAGAAGTCGTCGCGGTCATCGTTCCGCACTCGGCGGAGGGCGAGATCGTGGCTGTGGGAGCCGTGCGAATTCCGGTCACGCTCGATTTTTTCGTGAACAGTTTTCGCAATATCGCCGAATTCAAAAAATCTGCTGCAACTCAGGCGATTGCCCATTTCGGAGATCCTCTCTCCCCGCGGGATTTATCCGGAATGACACTCGGGTCCTTTGACAGAAATGCCTTGAGCGGTTGCGTGCCGGGCAATTGCAACCTGAAGCTTTCGGCGGCGATGATCTCCGCTCTGCGGGCCCCCGGTGGCGCATCGGTCGACCAGAAATTCAGGAAGCTGCTGTGGGAATATGTCGCCTCATATGTGCAGCGGGGGACTCCCGGCATGATCGACTATGCCGATAAAAAGACTCCGGTGCATGCGTCGGCGGAGTTCCGCGGTTTGCTCGCCCGCTTCTCGTGGGTGCCCGGGTATGCGCAGCCGCTGGCACACGCATTGAACGCGCCCTATGAAAAGAGAGCAGGGCAGGTAGAGCAGTTCTTTTACTGGTCGGAGGAAGATCTGAGTCTGAAGCCCCTTATCAGCATCACCCACGTTTTTGTGTACAAGACAAACATTGGGGGCCATGACTGGGCGTTTCTGGCATCCAAACAGATTTATGCGGATCATTACCTAAATGGCTCGCTCGGCTTAACAGTGCTGGCTGAGGAAACCAAAGACCCCGATCATCCCATGCTGAACGTGGCGTATTTCAACCGCACCGTAGTTGACGGTTTGCGGGGCTGGTTTGCCTCTCTGCAGCGTTCGCTGGTGGAACGGCGCATACGCTCGGCGGTAGAAAAGAATATGACGGATATGCGGCAGCGCCTTATTGCAGCACATCGCGACGCCGCAATGAAGCGCCGTGAACACGGCAACTGACGCATACTGAAACGAATTCATAATGCCTGAACCCTCGATCGATTCCACCATTTCACAGACCAGGCTTCAGGTCTGGCTCGACATTGAGGAGCGCACAAAGCCAGGAGTTTATTCACAGGTATTTGAGTCGGCGAAAATATCGAAACTCAGCTACTGGCTTGAAATCGTTTTTTCCGCCGCCATCGCGACCTTCGGCCTGGTGCTGAACAGCCCGGCCGTGATCATCGGGGCCATGCTGATCTCGCCTTTGATGGGTCCGATCATGGCCACGGGCCTGGCACTTGCGATCGGAGATCTTTATCTCGCGATTAAGGCGGTGGCGAACGTGGCGGCGAGTGTCGCGGTTGCCGTCGCACTGTCGGCCTTTGCGGTATGGGCTCTCCCTTTTCACTCACCCACAGCCGAGATTCTGGCAAGATCGAACCCCAACCTTCTGGACCTGGGCGTGGCGGTTTTCTCCGGCCTCGCGGGCTCAATGGTCATTTGCCGGGGTGGCGGCGGGGGTGGCGTTACCGCTCTGCCAGGTGTTGCCATCGCGGTAGCCCTGATGCCTCCGCTCTGCACCATGGGGTTTGGCCTGGGCAGCGGCGGCAACATGGAGGTGATGGGCGGAGCGGGCCTGCTGTTCGTTACAAACCTGGTAGCGATTGTCAGCAGCGCGTTTCTCGTCTTTTTCCTGGTGGGAATGAATTCTCACAGTGTTCTGTCTGAGTTGAAGAAGTTTCAGGAACATGATCCGCTGGCGAAGCGCCTTTCGCACGGCTTTCTCGGCCGCGCTTTCTCGGGCGGCGCGCAGGTGCGCTGGCGCATTCTCATTCTGATTGTTCTTCTCGGATCGATCGCTGTGCCGTTGCGGCGCGCACTGCTTCAAGTGGCCGGGGAGACCCTGGCGCGCGGCGCCGCGGAATCGGCACTAAAGAGCCTCGCTCCCGCCGACACCGTCGTGGCAAAGCAGATTCAGATCGGGCGTGACGAAGTTGCGATTCGTCTCATCTCCACTCGCAATGTACCGGAGGCCGCGGTGCAAAGAGCCGAGTCGGCTATTTCAGCACGCACTGGCAGGGCTGCCCACATCACAGTACAGGCGGTAGCGAGCAGAAGCGAAGTCGCCGATCTTGCCGCGCAACTTGCCGCGCCAGCGCCCGCTCCGGCGCCACCGCCTGTTCAAACGCTGGATGAGATTCGTCAGAAAGTGATCGCACGCGTCGGGCCTGCCATCACGCGAGCATGGCCCGCGGAAGTACCCCTGGCTGGCTTTGACGTGGCTTTTGATGCGACGGGCGTCATCTGCAATGTGAAATATCAGGCGGCAAGAGATCTGGATGCGCTGCCGCTCAGCATGGTGGAACGCGGTCTTCGCACGGAACTGGAAACGGATCGGATTTCCCTCCATGCAACTCGCGAACCGATCCCCAAACCAGTGCGAGGCAAGAACCAGCGGTAAACCTGCGCGCGTAGGCGCTAAAGCCCGGTCCGCAGTGGCTTTCGCGCCAGCAGGATCAGCGATTGTCCGAGCGGGAAGTTGTGCCCGCGAGCCAGCCAAATCCATTCAAGCTTGAGCGCGCAACGCAGAACGGAGTTCAACCATTTGGGAACGGGGCCCACCCCACTTGCTGGCAATTTTGCGAAGCAGGCGACAGGCCTCGGCGGTGGAGCAAGTGAGCGGTTCAAGGTCCACTGCATAGCTCGACAGCAGCAGCACGCTCCCCCCTCGCCCTGCTGTTCAAATCTTACTCACGCCCTACATGCCGGCCACTACGGAGGCAGTGGCGATAACGCCCAGCAGGCACCCCTCAGAGAAACAGTCGCTCGGCTGTCTGGTCGCCCGTCCATGAATGCGGGTGATCGTTCCAAAGCAGGCGCGGGCCTGCCAGATGGAGAATCGCGTCGATGTCGCCACGCGGGCCATTTAACGATAGTTTACCCATGCGGCGCGCACGCAAAAGATACGCTCTGCTGTGCTTTTCCTCAATTTCTCGGGTGTCTACCCGATAGAGGTTCCCCCGGTACGCGAATAGTCTTGAAACAGGGGCCTGTCGCTTAGTCGGCCTCTCAAACGGAGAACTTGAAATATGGCAAAGTACTCGGCTTATGTTATCGCTGCAACGGCTGGAACTGTCTTGTGCTCAGGGATGCTTTTCACTACGGGGTGCGCGAAGAAGGTCGCCGTAGCTACGCCTCCGCCGGTGGTGCAGCAGGCTTCTTCGGCAAGGTCGGTCGCGGGCGCAGAAGCACGCCGTGCCGCTGGCGCTCCGGCGTCACAACGGACCACGGCTCGTGTCGCATCGCGCATGCCGGACCAGGCAACAAGAGACCAGATCGCCGCTCTCCTGAAAAGGATCGAAGACGCCTACTTTGACTACAACACTTCCGACATCCGGGCCGACGCCAGCCAGGCGCTCACCGCCGACGCGCGTACGCTCTCGCAAATCCTCAGCCAATATCCGAGCTACAAGCTCACCGTCGAAGGTTACTGCGACGAACGCGGTTCGGCCGAATACAACCTTGCACTAGGTGAAGCCCGAGCGCAGCGAGCGAGGGCGTTTCTGACCACTGCGGGTATTCCGCCAACTCAGTTGCTCACGGTGAGCTACGGCAAGGAACGCCAGACCTGCGCCGAACATGACGAGAGTTGCTGGCGCCAGAACCGCCGGATCCATATAACGCAGGCACAGGGCTGACGATTGTGCCACGATTCACTTTCACAATGTCGTCTCTCCTCCTGGCTGTGGCGGCGGCTCCGCTGGTGGTTGCCGCCGCTGACTACACGTGGGACGGAACCTGGGCAACAAGTCAGGGCGGGCAAACTGAGCTGACTCTGACTCGAACGGATGAAACCGTGCACGTCAAAGAAGCACGCGATAACAAAGTCCTGGTGGAATATACCTGCAAGCTCGATGGCAAGGAATGTGAAATTCGCGATGAGGGGCACAAGGCAAAGGTTTCAGTCTGGGTGAATGGCGCCAAGCTCGTGGAAGTCCGTACCCGCGGCGCCGAAATAACCCGCCGCAGGTTTACGCCGAAAGAGGGTGGCAAGCTGGATGTCGAGGAGACGGAACTATCCCGCCCCGGAAAAACGGAAACCATCGCTTACGAGCGTCGGTCGTAGGCGCCCGGTCGCGCGCCTCATTTCAACTTCAGGACAGCCAGATTGCTGGTCGAGTTAACCTACAGGCGGAAACGCCCTGTGAAGATCCGTATCTGGCCGGTCCTTCTTCTCGGCTTCAGCATTCTTGTAGTCCTGATTGCTTTTGCCGGACTCAGTGCGCTCCGGCGCGCGACCGGCAGCTATGCGGGAACCACTCGATTGTATGCCGAAGAACTGCGGACCGAGCAGGTTCTCGGTCGCCTGCGTTCCGACATCTTGTCGTCGGCTATCGCGGTGAGGGATCTTCTCCTTGTCCCCGCTGACGATTCCGGTGAGAAGATGGCGGAGCTGAACAGGCTCCGCACCTCTTCCCATACGTCCCTGCAGGCGCTTGACACCCTGATCCCATCGGAATACCGCGAAAGGATACAGCGTCTCACCCGGGAAGTTGACGACTACTGGAGCTTGCTTGAGCCTCCGCCGCCCGCGTCAGGCGCGACGCCGTCACGTCTCAGCGAGGCGATATTGCGGGAAAGAATTCTGCCGCGCAGACAAGCGGTTCTCACTCTCGCAGAACAGATTGAGGCGTTGACGCGCGACAGTATTCGCAAACGCCGGGAGGATATCGATCGCCGTCAGGCCGATCTCCCGTTTTACGTTTCTGAGATTGTCGGCGGTACCCTGCTTGTGGGTCTGCTGGTGGCGTCGACCAGCCTCATCCGGATTTCGCAACTGGAAGCCACCGCGGCCAGTCAGCACCGGATCGTGGTCGACGCCGAAGAGGAACTCCGTCACCTTTCGCAGCAGCTTGTCAGAACTCAGGAAGAGGAGCGGCGGTCGCTCTCGCGCGACCTTCACGACCAGATAGGTCAGGTGCTCACGGCGGTGCGGATTGGAATCGGCAATTTGGAGGAGGCGCTCCAAAGTCCCGAAGGACACGCGGAAGCGCGCACGCAACTGGAACAGGCGAAGCGTTTGTCCGAACAGGCACTGCGTTCCGTGCGCGATATCGCGATGGGCCTGCGCCCCGCTATGCTGGACGATCTTGGCCTGGGCGCGGCGCTCGAATGGCACGCCCGCCAGTTCTCAAAGCTCTGCGACGTGCCGGTCTCGATCGCGGTGCAGGGAGATATCGAGCAGCTTTCCGACGCCCACCGCACGTGCATCTACCGACTGGTGCAGGAGGCGCTGAACAATGCGGCGAAACATGCGCGCGCCAGTGAGATCGGGATCCTCATGGTCAGTAACGATTCAGGCATCCGGATCGAGGTCCGCGACAACGGCATCGGTTTCGACGCCCGCGGCCGAAGAACCACGGGACTTGGTCTGATAGGAATTAAGGAGCGAGTGCGTCAATTGAACGGTGACACAACGGTCGAGTCGAAACCCGGCCAGGGTACTGCGCTCCTGGTATGGTTGCCGCGCGGACCCGTGACAGAATGACGCGCATCCTCCTGGTGGACGATCACGGTATCGTACGGCAGGGCCTGCGGGCCGTGCTGGCAAGAGATGCAAGTCTGGAAGTAGTTGGCGAGAGCGCCGATGGCCGGGAAGCGGTACGCCTTGCGGACGCCCTGCAACCGGATGTTGTCATCATGGATATTTCAATGCCGCAACTGAACGGCATCGAAGCCGCCAAACAGATACTTCGCGCCAACTCCCGCGTGAAGGTGATTGTGTTAAGCATGCATTCCGATGAGACCTACCTGATTCGTGCGCTCAATGCCGGTGTTACCGGATTTCTGCTGAAAGAATCGGCAGAGGTGGATTTGGTGCGGGCCGTGCTCGCGGTAGCGCAGGGCAAACCGTTCTTCAGCCCCGCCGTAACCAGCGCTCTGCTTGAGGACTACATGCGCTACATGCAGCAACGGAATCTGCAGGATTCCTACGAACTGCTTACGGACCGCGAAAAAGAAGTGCTGCAGTTGCTCGCCGAGGGCAAAACGAATAAGGAAGTCTCAGCAGTTCTCGAGGTCAGCCCGAACACCATCGACACGCATCGTACGAACCTGATGCAGAAGCTCGGATTGCACAATACCGCCGAAGTAGTCCTCTACGCAGTGCGGAAGAAAATCATTCAGTAGCGGGTCGATATCCTCAAATATGAATCTTGCGAAGCTGCTGCGGAACCGCCTCCAGGCCGACGATAAAACGCAGGAGCGGCGTGTCGAAATCGCTTTGAGCTTTGTAGTGGGCATCCTGGTAGGCCTGGTGGTGGTCGCGTTCATTCTTCTGACCGGCCGCCTTTCCGCACGAATGTACCCGCCCGACAGTTCCGGCCTGCGTCGTCTGCTGGTCCCTATCGTGGGAGCGCTGGCCACCGGGTATCTGCTTTTCCGCTATTTCCCGGAAGCCCGCGGGAGCGGAATCCCACAGACGAAGTTCGCTCTGTTCATCCGCGACGGGTACATGTCCCTCCGCTCCGTGATCGGAAAATTCGTTTGCTGTTCGGGATCGCTCGCCAGCGGCATCGCGCTTGGACGCGAAGGTCCCTCGGTGCAGATCGGCGCCGGCATCGCCTCCGTTCTGGGA
>JBDUBZ010000426.1:0-2653 GCA_040003745.1 Terriglobia bacterium | reverse complement strand
CCTCAAAACCTTTCCCGACGCGGGAATCGCATTCGCTCTGCGTGATGCTCAGATATCCGAAATTCATCGTGAGAATGGCAGGCAGTCCCCGGGTAAGTGGGCTGGATATTTTCTTTTAAGCAGAATCTGAATGATTTTAACGATACCGGACCCACTGATAAGATCACATGCAATGGCGGATGAGCAGGGGTTAAGCTCGACCGAAGACCGCTCCGAAGGTTTCAGCCTTCCCGACTGGACTCAACTGGTAGCGCGAATCCACGCGCTCGATGGGGCGGCCATGGAAGAGCTGTATGCCGTGCTCGAAAAAGGGATTCGCTATTTCCTGCTGCGAAATCTCGGCCCCGATGAGCTCGACGATAAAGTGCACGACTGTTTTGTTATTGTGGCGCAGGCCATTCAAAACGGCGAGCTCCGCGAACCGGCGCGGCTGATGGGTTATGTCCGTACCGTCGCCAGACGCCAGATTGCGGCCAGCATTGAGATCGCGGTAAACCAGCGCCGCACTCACGCCGATTATGAAGATACTCTGTTCACCGTCTCAGACTGGAAAGACGACCCCGAGCGCACTCTGCTCGCCAGACAGCGGGAAGAGATCGCGCGCCGTGTCCTGAACGGGATTTCGCGGCGGGATCGTGAGATCCTGGTGCGCTTTTACGTGAAGGAGCAAAGTCAGGAGAAAATCTGCGAGGAAATGGCACTCAGCTATAACCAGTTCCGTTTACTGAAGTCTCGTGCAAAAGCGCGGTTCGGTGAGTTGGGTAAGCGCATGGCTTCGAATAGCGGTGTCAGGCTTCGCAGGAGCGACTAAATCGCTTGAGAAAAACAGGCCCTTCCCCCACTGCATCCGAAGGAGTATATCTTTGAAGGTGAGAGGTACGACTTTGGAGGCATCGGGGCACGAAACCGAGGACCGGCTGGAGCTCTACGCCCTGGGGCGTCTGTCCCATTCGGACACGGAGCAGGTCGAAGAGCATCTGTTGTGGTGTGGACTCTGCCGCGAGACACTGGATAGTGCCGCCGCCTTCGCTCTGGCGATGCGCGACGAGTTGAAGCACAACCCGGCGCCGATCCCAAAGAAATCCTCTCAATGGTTCGGGTGGCTGACCACGCCCCGTATTGCCATGATTGGCGCGTTCGCCCTGATTTTGCTGGCCCTGAGCATTTACGTCTTGCGCCCCGGCAGGCCTGTTGCCTCCCTGGCGGCCTTGCAACTCACGGCGATTCGGGGCGAGATGCAGACCGTCCGGCCCGCTCGTCAACTTCGCCTGACCGTCACAGATGCTCCCGCGACGGGCGCGCCATTCCGTCTGGAACTCGTGAACGGCGGCGGAACTCCGATCTGGAGCGGTGCCCCGGAGGCCACCCCCGGCGCCTTGCGGATGCAGGTGAACAAGCCGCTGGATCCCGGCAATTACTTCGTCCGGCTCTACGCCTCGGGCGGGGAATTGCTGCACGAGTATGGGTTCCGCGTTCAGGATTGATCGGGCACTCTGAAGGTATGGGTGCTTGTTTCGCCATCGATGAAGCCTACCTTCCGGCAACCTTGACCGCGCCGCCGATGAGCGATGATGCGTTCATCGAATTCTGCGCTCGGTACCCGGACTATCCGGAGAGATGACCGCTGAAGGCGAGATTCTGATTATGCCGCCCGGCGCGCGCCTGACGTCGCGTGGTTTCCCGCCGATGCGCCTGGCATTCGCGACCTGAAACGCCGGCCGCGGTTTCCGCATTTCGGCCGCATTTTGTAGTGGAACTTCGATCGCCTGACGACAGGCTCTCCCGGCTGCGACCCAAAATGCGAGAGTGGGTCGAGAATGGCGCCCGCCTGGCGTGGCTGATCGATCCGGAACGCCGCGCCGTTGAGATTTCAGGCCCGGCTCGGAACCGGAAACGTTGATGAACCCGGGAATCGTGAGAGGCGAGGGTCCGGTGGAGGGGTTTGTCCTCGATTTGCGATCGGTTTGGGACCCCGGGCCAATCACAGCGTAACGGAAATCGGCCTGCCGAATTCCCTACGTTCCACGGCGATTGCCATATAGATGTACATGCAGCCGGGGGCTGAAGCGATATCCATAGGTCTTGCAGATCTCGGCAATCCACAAACCCCGTTCGTTCAATGTGGCCTCGCTGGTGCCCTCCGCCATCAGGATTACCTTCTGTGGTTCACCATGCACGGCATCAATCACCACGCGCGCCTCTTCCACGTCTTCGGGCGTCGCAATAACGAATTTCAACTGATATTCATACGCAGCCATCAGGCGCATCAGAACCTCGGGCTGCAGCCGAAGCCGCTCATGCTGCTGTTGAAACGGACCCTCCGGCGTTGAGTTCCGAAGCTTAGGGCTGATACTCATCAGATCGCACGCAACGGGCGCGTAGACCGTCCCGGCAGTTTCCAGCGTCACGTGCATTCCGAGACGGCGAAAGCCTTCCGACAGGCTGACAATCTCAGGCATGATCATCGGCTCACCGCCGGTCAGCACCACATGGCGCGCGGCGGGATAGACCGACGCTTCGGCAAGAATCTCCGCCACGGTCCGGTCATCACCCTCGGGATTCCAGGAGGCATAGGGCGTGTCGCACCATGAACAGCGAAGATTGCAGCCGCTCGCCCGGACGAAGAGGGATGGCACACCTACCAGGCCTCCCT
>JBDUBZ010000157.1:0-8883 GCA_040003745.1 Terriglobia bacterium | reverse complement strand
GCGGGAATAGGTCTGGACTTTAGGGTTTATTGAATTAAATTTTCATTACCCGTACCGGAACTGGCATTCCTGGAAATACCAGTTCCAGTATTGTGTGAGGTCGTTTGGCTTCGTACACTCGGTTTGTAGAGCAAGTCTGCTTTTTACTCGGAGTGGCCAAATCATTATGACTAGAATTATTCAATTGTTATCACTTGTCGCAGTCAGCGCTTCAGTTTCGTTGGCGACTACGACCTATGCGTTTATCGATCCTCAGGGATCTCAACCGAACCTCAATGTTTTCGACAACACTTATCTCAGTCCTTATTCGGGCGCTACAGGTACGAGTGCCGATGAGAGTCTGGACACGCCCGTGAAGCTCTTTTGCGACGACTTCGCCGATCACGTGACCTGGGGCAGCAGCTGGACGGCGAACCTGACGGCCGTCAACGCCGCCGATCTGTCCAATACCCGCTATGGCAGCGCCAACAACAACACTACTTACCCCACCGGCACTACCCTCTATGAGGAAATGGCGTGGCTTTTTACCCAGCAGACCGCTCCTGGTCAAACGCCTGCCAATGTCGATCAGATTCAGGAAGCCGTCTGGATCATGACGGGAGCGCCCGGTACTACACCGACCGGCGCCGGCGTCGCCAACATTAATAATTGGATCACTGCCGCGCAGAGCTATTACCTCAGCGACGCGAACCAGACACCATCCACCTACGAAGTCGCCGACTACAGCCGCTGGACCGTCGTGACCGACACGGAATCCGCGGGTAAGCCCACCGGCTTTGGCAATCAGGAATTCCTCTCCTATGCGACCTCGGGTGGTTTTACCGGCAACGGCCCTGGCAGGGTACCCGAGCCAGCCAGCTTCCTGCTCTTCGGTGGCGGCTTACTGGGCATCGGACTACTTCGCCGCCGCAAACCGGGGAAGAGTTAAGGTTTCTTTACTCTTCTCCCTTGTTGCTTACAGAGAGAGCGGTCTGGCCAAAATGGTCGGGCCGCATTTTTTTTGTCCCGCTGACCGTATAGTCTCGAAAACGGGAATCCCAGGCCCCGGATACACCATCACATGCTCTATCCGGGAAAATCCCGGAAGCATACATGACCTCCGACTTGCAGAGCCTTGACGAAGCGTTGGCCTCAAATGAGAGGGCTGTCAGGCAGGTTGTCTCAGGTCTGACGCAGGCACAGCTCGAATCGCAGCCAACGGGCGGATGGAGCATTCTGCAGTGTCTCGAGCACGTCACCCTGTCCAATGAAAGTTACACCCATGCGATAGGCAAATGCCTGCACGCCAGCCAGCGCCCCCGTCGCGGCACAATCGCGCCCAGCGCGGGCGGACGCTGGTTTCTCACTCAACTGGAGCCGCCTGTCACAAGAAGGGTCAGGGCGCCGTCCAGAATCGCTCCGGGTTCAGGCAGAACCAGCGGTGAGATCCTGCGCGCCTTCGATCAATCCCACGCTAAAATTCGGAAACTGATCCCCCTCGCCTCAACCCGCGATCTGAACGCGATCAAGTTCCGGAATCCCCTGCTGCCGCTCCTTCGCGTCCGCGCCGGAACCGGATTCCTGATCATGGCCGCCCACGAACGCCGCCATCTCTGGCAGGCAAACAAGGTCAGGGAGTCTATTCTCGGAACGACCTGAGTGCCTGAACTTCCGGACATTGCCGCTTACCTTTCGGCGCTCGAGCGTTTGATCGTCGGGCAGACTCTCGTACGCATTCGTCTTGGCAATCCCTTTCTTGTGCGGACGATCGAACCGCCCGTGAACTCCGCCGAGGGAAAACAGGTGCGCGAGCTGAGGCGTGTGGGTAAACGTATTGCGCTCGGAATGGAAGACGACATCTGGCTGGTTCTGCACCTGATGATCGCGGGGCGTCTGCACTGGCAGAAAGCAAACGCGAAAGTCTCCCGCCGCGGAAACCTGGCCGCCTTCGATTTCCCTTTCGGATCGCTCACTCTCACCGAAGCGGGAACAAAACGCCGCGCCTCTCTGCATGTGGTCCGCGGCGAAGAGGGTCTTACTTCTCTGGATCCCGGTGGGATTGACGTCCTCTCGTCCGATGCCGCCTCTTTCCGCGAGGCGTTAAGCGCGGAGAACCGCACCCTGAAGCGCGCTCTCACAGATCCCCGCGTGCTGAGCGGCATCGGCAACGCCTATTCGGACGAGATCCTGCACGCCGCCCGCCTGTCGCCCATCGCCCGTACCCAAAAGCTCGAACCGGAGGAGTGGGTCCGCCTTTTTGAAGCGTCCATCTCAGTCCTCAGTTGGTGGGTGAAGAAATTCGAGAGCGAGGCGGGTGCCGCCTTCCCGGAACATGTCACCGCTTTCCGCGACGAAATGGCCGTACACGGCCGCTACGGCAAGCCATGCCCGAAGTGTGGCGAGAAAATTCTGCGGATCCGCTACGCAGATAACGAAACCAACTACTGCGCCCGCTGCCAAACCGGAGGAAAAGTTCTGGCCGATCGCGGACTCTCGCGCCTTCTCGGATCCGACTGGCCACGAACGCTCGAAGAACTCGAAGCGCTGGGCCGGCGATGAAGTGGTTCCAGTTCCGTCGCGGCCAGAGCATACACGTCGCCATTAGTCCGGGCTGAATAGGAACTAAATCGCTCAATGCCGATGATGTCCCCAGCGCCGCGTACGTCTCTCTGAGAATCTCTCTGCCGTTCAATTCTTCGAACATCGAAGCGGTGCCCTGCTGAATGACAAAGATGAATGTGGCGTAAGGGCTGTTGTGCCGGCAGAGGAATTCGTCCGCTGCGCTGAACTTACCGCGGCCGCGCGGGACGAGAGCCAGCAGTTCGGCCTCTTCCATGCAATTTAAGGGTGGGTGTTGTTTGAGGAAATCTGCTGCACGATACGTGATCGCGTCCGCTTGCAAACGTTGAAAAGTATAACTCCCGCATCAAAACAAAGGCAGGGCCGCGATTGCTTCCTCAACCCGCGGCCCTGCCGAAAAGACCAGCTACTTCGTACCGAGGAACTGGAACCCGTCTTTATTACCCTCGATGAATAGCTTGTCGAAATGCCAGGTATCGCCGTCCCTGGTGAAAACCACCTGGGTCGCCAGATTTTCGTTTGCCGTGACCTTCTGGGCCTGCAGGGTGATCGCCGGAGAGTTGGCCGACCGTATCACGAAGTAGCCATCGCCCCTGGAGAAATCGAGGCTCGAAATCGTATACTCGCCGCTGGGCAGTACCGTGCTGCCGACTGTAACCGCGTGAGGCAGTGTCACCACAACGGGGTTCGTCTGGCCCGCAAACAGCCCGGACGTCGTCAAACCGCCCACAATCAACATCGAGACACACGTATAGCCAGCGCGCAAAAATGCGTTTTTCATTTTCTTAAGCTTCCTTATTTTTTGTGATCGGGCTTCGCGTTCCGCGTGCCTTCTGAATGGAAGAACGAAATACGCCGGACGCTCGTTACCAGGTGACAGTGATGTTCACAAGGCTTTACAAAGTACCGCGTGTAACCTTTTCCTGAGAAGTTTGCCGAAAGCCCCCACTGATCCTTACAAGGGACATGAAACTCGCCCTGTTTTGTCTCTTCGCTACCGGCCTGGCGGCTCAAAATATCGATCCCGCCTATGACTCTTTATCCAAAGCCTTCGATGCGCTGAAGCTTCGCGACTACGATACCGCCATCCTGCTGTTTACAAAGGCCGCCGCAATCTCCCCCCAGCGCGCCGATATCCGCAAGAATCTCGCCTACACCTTACTGAAGACGGGAGAGAACGAAGCCGCGCGAATGCAGTTCGGCGAAGCCATGCGCATCGATCCGGCCGATTCCCATGTCGCGCTCGAATACGCCTTCCTCTCTTTTGAAACCCACGAAGACGCCCCCGCTCACAAAGCTGAAGCGCGCCGTATCTTCGACCGCATCCGTAACAGCGGTAACGACGAAGCCAGCCGCGCCACGGCGGCCGACGCCTTCCGGAACATCGATGAGCCTCTGCAAACCGGCATCGCGCGCTGGCAGCAGGCCTTGCTGTCCACCGCTCCCACCTTCAGCGCCCACTACGAACTCGCCCAGCTGGCCGAACAGCGCGATGCGCTCGATCTCGCGGCCGGGCACTACCTCGCGGCGTTCCGCATGCTTCCCACGCGCAAGTCCGTACTGCTCGAACTGGCCCGCGTCGAAAAGGCGCGAAACAATCCCGCCGGCGCAATCGCCGCCCTGCTCGCCGCTTCCAGAGGAGGCGAGCCGCGAACTGCCGAAATGGCCCGTGAGCAGCTTCCTGGGCGTTATCCCTATGTCTATGAATTCCGCGATGCCCTGAAGCTCGATCCGTCCGCCAACGCCCTTCACCGTGAGCTCGCCTACCTGTTGCTCCGCATGTCCCAGGACAACCAGGCAGCCAGCGCCGAGGTGGAACTCGAATTCAAGGCTGTGGTCGAGTCGTCTCCCGATGACTACTACTCGGCGGCGCAGCTGGGTCTTCTCTACCTTGCATCCCATCGCGACGACCAGGCCATGCCCCTGCTGCGGAACGTTCTCGCGCATGGGGATTCCACCACCGCCAACCGTGTCCGCATGGCCCTCCACATGCCGCTGGTGCTGGAAAACCGGCAGGCGCCGGAATCGCCGCTCGATCCACGCGTGCTGGGCGAACGCAGCTACAACGCGGGTTTCCTGAAAGACGCGCTGCGCTACTACACGCTCGCCAACGAAAGCGACCCGATTGACGCCTCGGTCGCGCTGAAGCTGGGCTGGACCAACAATCTTCTGCATGACGACCAGACCGCGCTTCGCTGGTTTGCCATCGCGAGGCGCAGCTCCGATCCTAAAATCGCCGCCGAAGCCCAGAAGGCCTGGGGCAACCTGCACCCCGCCTTTCAGCGCATTCGCACCACCGTGTGGGTGTATCCCTTATACTCGACCCGCTGGCGCGATGTCTTTGGCTACGGTCAGGCCAAGGCGGACCTGCGGGTCGCCCACCTGCCGTTCCGTCCTTATCTGTCTGTCCGTTTCGTAGGCGATGCGCGGCAGACCACTGGCGGCGCATCGCCCCAAAGCCTTTCGGAGAGCGCCTTCATTATTGGCGCTGGCATGGCGACGCGGCAGTGGCGGGGCGGCATGGCGTGGTTCGAAGCCGGTCGCGCGAAGAGTTACCTGAACGGCACGGGATGGCTCGATTATCGCGGAGGCATTTCCTTCGCCCGCACGCTCGGCCGCTCTCTCGCCGCCGAACACGGAGGGATGTTCCTCGAAACCACGGACGACAGCGTTTTCGTCGGCCATTTCCATAACGATCTGCTGAACGTCTCGCAGAACAAAATGGGCTACACGAATGTATGGGGTGGCTTGAAAGTCCAGGCCTTCCTCGGCACGAACCTGACGATCGATGTGAAGAAGCAATACTGGGCTAATTTCGTCGAAATCGGACCCGGTCTGCGCGTTCATCCGCCCGGGCTTCCCGCATCTGTGTCCATCACCGTCAATGAAATGCGCGGTGTCTACCTGATCAACCAATACAATCCGCGCCGTCCGAACTTCTTCGACTTTCGCGCAGGGGTCTGGTATGCGTTTACGAAATAGCCTGCTGCTGGTCCCCGCCATTTGCTCAGCCAGCACCTTCGCGGTGCTCGGCCCGCGGCCCGGGCCGTGGCCCGCCATTCTTTCTTCCGCCGGTCACATTCCCTCCCCAGCCGCCGGCGCCGAGATTTTCGTGGCGCTCCCAGGCTCGCCCGCCGCCGCCGATTGGCAGGCCAAAGTGAAAAATGGCGCCGCTCTGATCCTCGAAGGTTCGTCGCCGCTTGCGGCCAGCTTCGGCTTTCGAGCCCGGCTCGACACTGTTTCTGTTATCCACGTGACGGACGTTCACAATCCCGCCTTACCCTTGATCTGGAACCACGCCGTTGAGATGCCCCGCACCGATATCCCGCCCGAAGCGCGCGTCTTCGCCAAAGACCGATGGACGGATTCTCCGATTGTCGCCGGCTTTCGCCTCGGAGCCGGAGCCGTTTTATGGCTCGGCATATCGCCGGGGCAGGAGGGTTATGAGCGCTTTCCCTGGCTGATGCAATCGCTGGCCGATCTCGGCTTCGAACCTTCCATTCGCGACTCGCGTCTATGGGCATTCTTCGACTATTCCTACCGAGCGCGCGCCGATACCGACTATCTTGCGGAACGCTGGCGCAAGGCCGGCATCGGGGCACTGCACGTGGCGTCCTGGCATTTCTACGACACCGACCCTGAACGCGACGACTACCTGAAGAAGCTCATCGAGGCCTGCCACCGTCATGGCGTGCTCGTCTATGCGTGGATTGAGCTGCCGCACGTGAGCGATAAGTTCTGGGCCGCCCATCCGGAATGGCGCGAGCAAACCGCCACCCTGCAGGACGCTCAGCTCGACTGGCGCAAGCTCATGAACCTGCAAAACCGCGACTGCGCCGCAGCCATCCGCGCCGGTCTGAAGCAGATGATGAACCGCTTCGACTGGGATGGCGTCAATCTCGCCGAGATCTACTTCGAATCGCTCGAAGGGGCGGGGAATCCGGCGCGCTTCACGCCCATGAACGCCGATGTGCGCGCGCAATTCAAAGCCGAGGCCGGCTGGGATCCGATCGCGATCTGGGGCGCTCACAACGACGCCGCGTCGCTGCGCCGCTTCCTCGATTTCCGCGCCGGGCTCGTGCGAAACATGCAGGGCGAATGGCTGACGGCGGCGGAATCGTTCAAGCCCGGGCTTGATATCGTCCTCACCCATGTGGACGACCGTTTCGACACCGGCATGAAAGATTCCATCGGAGCCGATGCCGCCGCCGCGCTCCCGCTGCTCGACCACCATTCGTTTTCATTCCTCATCGAAGATCCCGCAACGGTGTGGAACCTCGGACCCGGACGCTATCCCGAAATAGCCAAACGCTACGGACCGCTGACGACTCACACGGAAAAACTGGCGATCGACATCAACATCGTGGACCGCTATCAGGATGTCTATCCCACCCGCCAGCAAACCGGAACGGAATTATTCGAGCTCGTGCATATGGCGTCCGGAGCGTTCTCCAGAGTGGCGCTGTATTTCGAAAACAGCATCCTTAAATCCGATCTGTCTCTGCTGGCGGCGTCCTCGGCCGTGGTAAGTCACTATTCGAGGGAAGGGAAGCGCATATCGATCGATTCCCCAGCGGGAGTCGAACTGGTCTGGAACAACGAATCGCCCGCGCTCGTGGATGGAAAACCCTGGCCCATGCAATCGAAAAACATCGTGCGCCTGCCCGCCGGCCCGCACACGGTCGAACCCGGGTCGAAGCGCAACGCCATCGGCATCCCCGACCTGAACGCCAGACTACTCTCCGCATCCACGGAGGGAAAGAAAACCACGTTCGAATATTCCAGCGAGAGCCGAGCCATAGTAAAATTCGATCGCAAACCGTCCCGCATGGAACTCGATGGCCAGATTTATACAGGCAACTGCATGGAGCTCACCGACTGCACAGTAATGCTCCCCCTCGGCAGGCATCGCGTCTGGGTGGAATGAATAACGCCCGAGTCTTCCTGCCCCACGCCACGGATGTGAATTCGCGTTCTCTGGGCACATGAGTGCTGGCCGAAGGTCATGCCGACCAAATACATTCAGGATCCGACAATCTCAGATCCCCGCGCCGCCGGGCCGAAGCCGCCCTACCCTCAGGAAAAGATCGAGCACCCCGGCTCAGACAGGGAAATGATGTCATCGGCCGCAAGACTGGCGGCGGCAAAGGCGAGGACCAAACCGATTGTTCGCATATTCGGTTCGGACTGCATCGTAATAAAGTCCTGGGTCAAACTCGTGTGCTAAACGATCTTCTGGTAGATCGAATATCGCTCGCCGGGCCCGATCGAGTGGAACGGAACAAACGCCAGCTTTCGCCCTGCGCCCGCAACCTCGAACTCCATTCCATTCTTCGACGCCCGCTTCCAGTTTTTTAGGTTCGCGTCCTCCGTCCGCAGAGGCGCGATCTCCGCCGGCGGTTGTTTCTTCTGGTCGCAAGCCATCGGCCCCGTCACCAGCGAATCCGGCAGCTTCGCGTCATCCACGCGCGAAGCCAGCACCAGCGGGCCATATAAAAACGCCCTGAGATTCGGATCGTCCGGCATCGCTTCCATGTGGAGATCCATCGGCAGGCTCAGTTCCACCTTGTCGCCCTTGCGCCAGTTCCGCTGTACCACCAGATAGCTGCCCGCATCCGCCGAAATTTCGGATGGCTTGCCGTTGATGCTGACGCTCGCGAGGCCGCTCACCCACGACGGAATTCGCAGCCTCAAAGCAAACGGCTTCGGCGAATCCGTCAGGATCTCGAACGCGGTGCGCGGCTCAGCCGGAAAGTCCGTGGTCTGCCGGATCCGGACGCCCCGTTCTTTCCAGTCGAGTTCAGAGGGAACGAACAGGTTCACATAAACCCCGTTCGCATCGTGGAAGTAGATGCTGTCGGACAGTTTGGAATACTCTTCCACACCGGTCCCCGTGCAGCACCAGAACGAATCCTCTTCCGTACCCAGCGTGCGCCAGGAGCCCGCTCGCAAAGTCAAAAAATATTGCGTATGCCCGGTCGCGGAATCGATCGTCCCCAGCCTGTGGTTATACAGATTGCGCTCGTAATAGTCGAAGATCCTCGGGTCGGCCGACCACGTATACAAGGCGCGCGCGAGTTTCATCATGTTGTATGCGCAGCAGCACTCGTTCGTCTCCGGCCGCAGCGCCAGTTCCTGCGCCAGATGATTCGGCTCCGTCAGCCATCCTTCGTTGTTGCTGGTGCCGCCGCTCACGTATGTTCGCGTGTCGACCACCTGCTTCCAGAAGGCATCCGCCACATCGTGAAACTTCATGTCCGAGCTGAGTTCGTACCGCCGCGCCGCGCTCCGTAAGTACATACTCGTTGTTCACGCTCTTTATAA
>JBDUBZ010000156.1:0-8894 GCA_040003745.1 Terriglobia bacterium | reverse complement strand
CAGGCCTTCGTCGCGACTCCGATTTTTGCGCGCACCAGCGGCTATCTGAAGAAGTGGTATTTCGATATTGGCTCGCGCGTCAAAGCGGGGCAGCTGCTGGCTGAAATCGAGACACCCGAGATCGACCGCCAACTGGATCAGGCTCGCGCCGATCTGGCTACGGCGCAGGCCAATTTCAATCTTTCAAAAACAACAGCGGACCGTTACCAGGCACTCTTAAAAACCGATTCGGTGGCGAAACAGGAAGTGGATGACCGTGTGGGCGATATGAACGCCAAAAAGGCGATGCTCGATTCCGCCGTTTTCAACGTGCGGCGCCTCGAAGAGACGCAGGGCTTTCAGAAAATCTACGCCCCGTTCGAGGGAGTGATTACAGCGCGCAATACGGATACCGGGGCGCTCATCGACGCCGGCGCCAACGCCCCGGGCAAGGAACTCTTCGATATCTCGGCCACCGCCCACCTGCGCATATTTGCCAATGTGCCGCAGATTTCTTCGCGAGCCGCCACACCGGGCAGTCCCGCGGAGTTGACGCTGGACGAACTGCCAGGCCGGCACTTCTCCGGCACCATCGCGCGTACGTCCGGCTCCATCGATCCCGCCTCCCGCACGCTTCTGACTGAGGTGGATGTCGCAAATCCTAACGGCGACTTGCTGCCGGGCGCTTTCGTTACCGTACATCTGAAGCTCGGCGGCCGCACCTCTGCCGTTGTTCTGCCCGTGGATACCCTGATCTTCCGTAAGGAAGGAATGCGCGTGGCGGTGGTTCGGAGCGGGAAAGCAGTGTTGACACCTGTAACCATAGGCCGCGATTTCGGGACGGAGGTGGAAATAGTGGCTGGTGTCGGACTGGCCGATGCGGTGATCGATAATCCGTCCGATTCTTTGACGTCGGGGGCCGCGGTCCATGTTGCGGAATCACCGGAAACGAAGGAACCGGTCAGGTAAATTCAGAGCCCGGAGAGCAGCCGTCGATTAATCGTCGACCGGACAGGAAGGCTTCCTGAGGAATCTCTACGCGGCCATTGGTAAGTCTCGGGACTGCGACGTTCACTCCACACAGCCGGCGGGAAACCTCGGGTGGCGTTCTTTAAGTACCGTAACAGATTTTATCCGACATTAGAAGGGAGAACAACTGGCCCGGCACAACTTCCGCTAATCCGACTTTTACGTCGGATTCCCGGCGCGTCTGGACGGGCTCCTGCCCTCTCGCGGCCTGCTGCAGAAATTGTGGCAACCTTCCATTTGAAGTGTCAAATAGACAGGTATGACGATCAACACCATACCTCCCGTTCCACACAGCGGCCCCTGCCCCCGACGATGCGGATGCTTTGCCAGCCCGCGGCTCGTTCACTTCGACAGCCGGGCAGTGCAGGTTCGATGCCCATGCTGCGGTGGGTTTCTCGCATCAAAGGCTCAGATTGATGACGCCGCTGGAGACACTCCGGCGTTCCACAAAGGGTAAGTTTTGCATCATTCGCGGAAGGCCCGTAAACAAAGGGTCTGGCGTGTTGCAAATGTCATGTGCAAAATCTGGCCGCACGCCGCGCGGCTTAATGCCCGTGGCCGAGGTATTGAACAATCCAGTTGGTAGCTTCCTCCTTTGCGACCTCAACTCCAACGCTCAGCGCCATTTCTCCTGATTTTTTGCCCAATTTTTTCAGCCAATCCGCAGTACGTTTCCCTAACCCCGGAGTGCCCACCTCTTTGGAGTCGTGTTCGAGATCGGATTTTAATTCGGCTATTTCAGAAGTTTGTACGCCCAGCGTGTGAAGGGCTTCGGTCAATGCAGTCCAATCGCCTTGCTGAATGTCGAGTTTGTTGATTGTAAAATTCCGGGAGGCAATTACGTTTACGCCGCCGAAAATATAATTGGTGACAGTCTGATCAATCTGGTCTTTGGGCAGCTCATTGAGATTTTCGCCCACCATTCCCAGATCGTCCTTAAGTTGGAGAGCGAAACGCAAGACTCTGGTTCTGATGGTGTCAATAAGGCCGACGAGCACGGAGCCGGGGATTTCCTGCCACGCTCTGTTCAAGACATACGCCCGTTCGAAAAATGAAGATTGATACAGGCCGGTCAAGTTCGCAGGTCACTCGATGACAGACCGCGAATTATCATCTACGTTCTCGTATGACGCTATTGGCTGAAGGAGTGCCGCTGATTCGGCAAAGCGCCTGTGGTGCGGTTTCAGCATAGCGGGCGGTATTGGCTGATTTCTGATTTCGGCTCCAAGAGGGCCTAAAAAAAGTCCTTTGGCCGGTGCAGGGGTTTTTCTGTATTCCGGCACCTCAGCGTCCTCTCCTTTGTAGCCGTTCAACTCGTTCTCGGCCCAAGTCTTTAGCCGGTCGTTTTTTAGCGTGTGGGCAAGCACTAAGCACTTGCGTAGCAGGGTTGCGACTGAGCCCTTGTCGCTGGAAGCGAGGTCGATGATCTCCTCAAGCAATTTCATTTCAAATCCCGATCCGCTCAACGTCGCCCACGCGTGATGTCATCGTTGCGCCGGTCATAGAGGCCGGTGGTTTTCGCGTTCGAGTGTCCGGCCATGCGCTGCGCGACTTCGATCCGCCCGCCGTTCGTCAGGTAGTCCGTAATCCTCGTGGCGCGGAAAGTGTGGCAGCCGATTGCGGTTTCTATTCCCGCATCGGCGGCACGGCGGCGCACCCTGTACCAAACATCCGTGCGCGACATCGCCCCCCGCCCGCGTTTCTTCGTCTTGCCGATGGCAGAGCGGAACAGCGGCCCTTTGCGATCATCCGCGATACCGGCAGCCTTGACATAGGCATCCAGATATTCTTCCAGCTTGTGATGGCAGGGCATTTCGTTGACCTTGCCGTTTTTCTCGTGGAGCCGCAGCCCCCAGCGTTTTTTCTGCGAAAAATAATCCTCGACAGTGAGCGCCACGACCGCGCCGACGCGGACGAAGGTGTATGTCATCACGGCGATGATGGCGCGGTCGCGCAGACCCACGACGGTTGAAACGCCATTTCGGTGAGTAGCGCGATTGCTTCTTCCGAAGACAGCACCGGCGTTACGCCCTTCGTCACTGAATGACGCGGCCCCCGGACGGAGTGCGCCGGGTTCGTCGGCATCACCTGCCCGATGACAAGCCAGTCGAACAGCATCCGTATGCACGCGAGATGTTGCTTAACCGTGGGCGCCGAGCGCTTGCCCTGCAGCAGTTCGATATACGCGGCGACATGAACCGACTGGACAAGTCCAAGCGCCGTAATCCCCTGCCCTTCACACGAGCGGAGAAAATCCGCCGCCGCCCGCGCATACGCGGCCCGCGTGTTCGTGTTGCGTATGGTGACGGTGAAGAACTCAATGAAGCGGAGCGCGGCGCGATCCCCAGCCCCGGCGATGAGCGCGGGAAGCAACAGGGCTGGGTTTCGAGCAATGGTCAGATCATTCATGGGCGCACGCGCTCTTTCCACGTCACCGTTTCTGTGCCGTCTGCATTTCGTTCGACCATAAGGTCATCAACTTTTCGCGCCCGTAGAAATGGATCGTGTCCGATCCCGCAGAGAACTTCACCCTCCCACGGCTGACCGGCTTTGTTCTGCCCGAAGTGTGCAGAATACGGCGTTTGCCCAGAGTGTGAACATCTCAGTGAGGCTTGCTCGCTTAGCGTGTAGTCATGTGTGAGGTGAAGAAACTCGACGTACGGACGAACGCTCACGCCACCAAGGCGAGGGCTGAGGATTGCCGCCACTTCCCATTTCGGATCGTCTGCAATCCAATGGCGCGTCACCAGCCACGCAGTGACCTTCAAAGGTTTTCCCGCTTTCATGACGTGAGGCGATCAGGCTTCGCCAGACAGCACAACATAACGTCCTTTATGTCCGGTGATCGACGGGACACCTACAAGGGGAGATGCTTGCCGAGCGCGGAGCATGGCAGGGATATCCATGCGATCCCTCCAAAGCCACCTTCAATCGTCGTCGCTCGAATCACCGACTTTAAGGACGGACAGGAAGGCTTCCTGAGGAATCTCTACGCGGCCTACGCGCTTCATCCGCTTCTTGCCTTCCTTCTGTTTTTCGAGCAGCTTTCGTTTGCGCGAAATATCGCCGCCGTAGCACTTCGCGATCACGTTCTTGCGCAGGGCCGAGATCGTTTCACGCGCGATGATCTTCGTCCCGATGGCCGCCTGCAGGGCAATCTCGAACATCTGGCGCGGAATCAGCTTGCGCATCCGATCAATCAGAACCTTGCCGCGTTCGTAGGCGAAATCCCGATGGATGATCATTGAGAGAGCGTCCACCTCTTCGCCCGCAATCAAAACATCCAGGCGCACCATGGGCGAAACGCGGAAACCCGCAAGATGATAATCGAGCGACGCGTAGCCCTTGGAAACGCTCTTGAGCCGGTCATAGAAATCGAGCACGATCTCATTCAGCGGAAGCTCATAGAGCAGCATCACGCGGCCCGACCCTATGTATTCGAACTTCTTCTGCACGCCGCGTTTTTCTTCGAGCAGCGCCAGAATTCCGCCCAGAAAATCTTCACGCGTGATCACGCTGGCGTCGATGATCGGCTCTTCGATCTGCTTGATCTCGGTGGGATGCGGGAACCTGGTGGGGTTATCAACTTCGATCACCTCATCGCGCGTGGTCGTCACCCTATAACGCACACCGGGCGCCGTTGTGATCAGGTCGATATTGAACTCGCGCTCGAGCCGCTCCTGCACGATCTCCAGATGCAGCAGCCCCAGAAAGCCGCAACGGAATCCAAAGCCAAGCGCCACAGAGCTTTCCGGCTCAAAGCTCAGCGCACTATCGTTCAGCCGCAGCTTTTCAAGCGCTTCCCGCAACAGCCCATGCTCGTGCGATTCGATGGGATACAAACCGGCAAACACCATCGGCTTGATCTCTTCGAAACCGGGCAGCGGTTCGGACGCAGGGTTCACCGCATCGATAATGGTGTCGCCGATCTTGGCATCGGCAACGGTCTTGATGTTGGCGAAGACATAGCCAACTTCGCCTGCGACCAGTTCCTGCAGCGGAACGGCTTTCGGGGACTGGTACCCCAGCCCTTCCACTTCGAACTGCTCGCCATTCGACCAGAGCTGGATCTTCTGGCCCATTCGCATCCTGCCATCGATCACGCGCGTCAGAATGATGACGCCGCGATAGGGATCGAACCACGAATCGAAGATCAGGGCGCGCAGCGGCGCATCCGCATTGCCGCGGGGCGGAGGCACGCGCCTGACGATCGCTTCGAGCGTCTCGTGAATCCCAATGCCCTGCTTGGCGCTCGCGAGTACGGCATCGCTGGCATCGAGCCCGATCACTTCCTCAATCTGCTCGCGAATGCGTTCCGGTTCGGCCGAAGGCAGATCGATCTTATTGATCACCGGAATGATTTCGAGGTTGTGATGCAGCGCGAGATACGTATTGGCAAGCGTCTGCGCCTCTACGCCCTGCGATGCATCCACCACGAGCAACGCGCCTTCGCAGGCCTGCAGGCTGCGCGAAACCTCGTAGGAGAAATCGACATGCCCTGGCGTATCGATCAGATTGAGCTGATATACGTTCCCGTCGTCGGCCTTATAATCCAGCCGCACGGCATGCGCTTTGATGGTGATGCCGCGCTCGCGCTCGAGATCCATCGTATCGAGAACCTGCTCCATCATTTCGCGTTTGGAGAGCGCTCCGGTCTCTTCAAGGAGGCGGTCGGCAAGCGTGCTTTTACCGTGGTCGATATGCGCAATAATAGAGAAATTCCGTATGAATTCGGGGACCATGCGGTAAGATGGGCGTGAATCCTGAATTATCCCATATGACTCCAGACACAGCACTTAATCGCCGATGAACAGCCGGGAATACAAGTCCTTTGAAGGCGAATTGAAAGCTGATGGGCTCCGTTTTGCAATCGTGGTCAGCCGCTTCAACAGCTTCATCACGGACCGGCTACTGGCCGGTGCACTCGATTGCATCGAGCGCAGCGGAGGCAGTGCCGGCGATGTTGAAATCGTCCGCATTCCCGGCGCGTGGGAGTTTCCGATAACGATCCGCGCACTGATCGCCCGCAAGGGTCATGATGCGATTCTGTGCCTCGGAGCAGTCATTAAGGGCGATACGCCGCATTTCGATTACGTAGCGGGCGAAGCGGCCCGCGGGATCGCCAAGGCTTCGGCTGAATCCGGCATCCCGATCGCATTCGGGGTGCTTACGACCAACACCGTGGAGCAGGCCGTCGACCGCGCTGGCGCCAAGAGCGGCAACAAAGGCTTCGACGCGGCGATGACTGCGATTGAAATGGCGAATCTGCTGCGCAAGCTTCGTCTCCCAAGCTGATGGCCCGCCATCGCGCGCGTGAACAGGCGCTCCAGTTGCTGTTTCAGTGGGACGTGCGCCGTACGCCGTACGACGAGATTCTGCGCGGCTATTACGATTCGCTGCTGGTGAGTGAGGATAGCCCCGTGCCTCCGCGTCCCGATCCTTTCGCCATAGAGCTGTTTCGCGGTACGGCCGACGCTGTTGCCGCCATCGACGAGCAAATCACGCGGCACGCCGAGCACTGGAAAATACCGCGCATGCCGGCTGTGGACCGCAATATTCTGCGGCTCGCGGCGTATGAACTGCTGCGGACCGAAACGCCTCCAGCGGTGGCGATTGACGAAGCGCTGGAGCTGGCGCGCCGATTTTCAGGCGAAGAATCGGTCCATTTCGTGAACGGCGTTCTCGATGCGATTCGCAAAGAGCTGGCTGCGCCGCCCAGCCCTTCGCCGACCGCTACTTCGCCGCCCGCTACTTCTTAGACCTAAAACTTATTAGGCGCACCGGGCGTGGGAAGGCTGGCTGCGACCTGCGCTCCGCTGGCGTGTGCATGGCTGAGCGGGGCCTTAAGAGTAATGCCGGTGCCGGAGACTGGTACACCTGCGACGTGCGCAAGGGTGAGCGGCGCAGTGACGGTGAGCCTGGCGCCGCCTCTGCCGCCGGCGATGGAGGCGATTACCGCCGTCTCCCGATTTGCCCCACCGTCAATGGTGACGCTCTGCCCGGCTACGAAGCCCGCGGCACTGGCCACCGGGATAACAGTCGCGCCCGCGTTTGCCGCCGTGCCCAGAGCGCTGGCGCCCCCCGTGCCCACTGTCGCGATGACGGCGCTCTCGAGGTTCGCACCCGGGTCGATCATGATGGTCTGGCCGGCCACAAAGCCCGCCACGCCCGCGACCTTGATATTAGTCGCGCCCGCGGCCGCACCCGCCGGCAGAGCCGTGGAAGCTTGGGTCATGAAATCGGTGCAGTTGCTGTCGGTATCGCGGCCATCCGGAAACCGGCCTCTGCTCATACCTGCGCCGCTCAAGGCGCCGGGCGTCACCACGATGCAGCCTCCCATGCCCTGGTCACCCTCAAGCGTGGCGAGCTGCGGGCTTGCGATGGTCCCGTTCGCACTCGAATTGCTCTGCTGGGAGCCGTAGACCATGGCGTCGGCGATCACACCGCGGGAATCCAGAAGCGCTATCGAGCCGGCGGTGGGAGAGAGAGAGCCACCGAACCACTGCTGGGGCGCCGGGGGCCCCTGGTAACCGCCGGCCGCGAGTTCCGGACTCATCACGGCCGCTCCATAAGGATGGCCGCCAACAAGGGCCTTGTCGAGCGCGATGCCACTGCCCAGTGCCTGCACCGCATCGCCGCTCAGGTGCGAAAATTTCGTGGGGGGCGAGAAGCTGATCCCCGTCCCGACGCCGGATACGTCAATGCCCGCCGTGTGGTCGAACTGGAGAGGGCCCGCCAGATTTACGGTCGTACCGCCGACACTGGCGACCTTCACGACCTCCCTGCGCGCTCCCGTGCCGACCGTCAGTGCGTCGCCGGCCGTGATGCTGGAACTCGCCGTGACTTTAATGTTCGTCACACCCGCGCCCGCCATCGCCGACAGTGTGGTTTGCGTGCCCGCCGTGCCCACCGCCGTGACCGTCGCTACCTCGTAATTGCCGCCGAGGTCGATGCCGATTTTTTGCCCGGTCTCAAAGCCCGCCGCGCTCATTACGGGCAGGTTGGACGAGCCGGCGGGAATGGTGAGCCACGGCCCCGTAGACACAGGTATGAAGACTGTCGTCATGGGTGTGGCGGCCGTTCCAACGCTGGCGATGGTGCGGCTCTCGCCCTCTATCTCGATCTTCCGGCCGGCCACCAGGCCAGCCGTGCTCCTCACGTTGATCGCGGTCGCGCCCGGGCTTGCGGGTGCCGCCAGGCCCGAACCGGCGAGGCCGAGCAGATAGTAAGCGCCGCTGGCGAGCTTCGTTCCGGCGGGGATTGCCGCCAGCTTCACGGGAGCCCACTGGCTCTGGGTGCCGACCAGACTCCAGCTGGAGAGGTCGACGGCACTTGAGGAGGCGTTATAGAGCTCAATGAACTGATTGGCGGGGTTGCCGCTCGTGCTGAAGCGGACCTCGTTAATCTTGATGGGCAGGACGTTCCGCACCCGCGCGCTGGTGGTTTCGAATTGCTTCCCGCCGCCCGCGCGGTTGGTCCAGTCAGCCCTGCCGGTCATATAGCCTGCGCCGGTAGCGCCCGGCGAGGTGATCTGGAATGTCGCGCTCACGCTGGCTCCCGGTGCGACCGGCTCGGCAAACGTCCGCGAGGCGCCGGAAGCGCCGGAGACCTTCGCAGTCCACCCCTTAGGAACCGCGATGCTCAACTTGACGCCCGTCACGGCCGTTTCCGCCGTATTCGTGAAGGTCGCGGTGATGTCCGCGGCCGATCCCGGGGTGAACGTGGTGGCCCTCGACAGACTCACGCGCTCCACGTCGTACCGGGCAGCCACCACGTTCGCCTGCACGGCATCCGTGGTCGCTTCGCTGGGATATCCCGTCGTCATCACACCCTCGTAGAAGGTGCCCGAGGAGACGCACGGGCCGACGCGGATCTTCGTCCCGTCG
>JBDUBZ010000155.1:0-8896 GCA_040003745.1 Terriglobia bacterium | reverse complement strand
CAAAACGCTAAACCCTGAAAATTGTGCCGATTAGTGGCAGAAGTTTTCAAGGGATTGGCGGCAACGAACTCGGCACGGACAAACAATCGGAGTTGTATTGTGCGGCCTATGGGAACGGTAATTTTATCGTCCGCGGCTTCGGACCGGCGTCATTCAGCATGAATGGCCGCGGTGAAGCGAACGCCGCCGTTCATAAAGCGGCTGGCAAAGGAGAGCCCGTAACGCAGGAAATCGCTTTGTCCGTGAAGGGCGATAAGGTGGAATGCGCCATCAACGGAACGGTTGTTGCGAGTTACGATAAATCCGCCGTTGTGGTGCCCGGCAAACTGACGTCTACCGATGGCGTCTACGGACTTCGCTTTGCGCACAACACCGAAGCCGTGGTCAAAGGTTTGTCTCTCACCAAAAACTAGCGGTTCGGTGCCGATCGGACATGCTGCGGCTCCAGGCCGGCGGGACTCGAAACGTGAGTCTCCGCCGGGTGGGGAGAAGATATGTGAGTCAGGTTTGCCTCGCTCAGGTTTGCCTGGCTCATGGATATCTGCAGTCGCGCCAGTTGCTGGCTGAACTCCGTGGGATCAATCGCCAAGCCGGCGTTCCATCCACTAACCGCGCCAGTAATCGGGGAAGATCCGGTTTCGAGCGGTGCAGAAGCGTCTGACGCCGTCCGGAAATTACGGCGTCTTGCAAGAGCGAAAGTCTTGATCCATCCAAGCATGTCTTCTAATCGGCAGAACAGGGCGTGAGCTTTAGGGAGGTTCTTAAACTTCTTCATCTACGGCGATTCGTAACGCCTTTAAAAACCGCTGGTCCTGAGTGGTGAAACGAACGCGACCGTTAGTGGAGATTTCCTGAGCTTCCTCGAGGTTGGGTTCTTCTTCGTCTGAATCCTGCCCGTCTTCTCGCTTGTTAAAACCTATGGTCGCTTCGAGAACGAGAAAAACGTCATAACCAGCACGTTTGATTTCTCCGATCGATTCCGCGATTCTTTCAGAGTCGGACAACGATTCATTGATGGCGTTACCAAGATCCTGCATTAAGCTCTTCAGGCGTTCGTCCAAGTTCTGCCCCTTTCAATAACCGGTCCCAATCTTATGATGCAAATCCAGGGCCATCGGTTCCTCGTCAGCCCGAATACAGTTTCCTTCGATTGTACCGATGGCGGTGGAAGGGCACAACAGAAACTATTGATACTATGAAATTGTGGGCAACGAGCAGGACTGGGCGCGCGCCGCGGGCCGAATGGCGGGAAAGTGGCTGCCCAAAGCCAAACAAACGGGCGACCTGGCGAAAAAGTACGCTCCCACTGCCAGGCAGTCCGGTCTATTTGTGAGGCATGTAGTACCAGCCGTGCTGAAACCATTGCACTCGCTGTGGCATGAAATTCTCGGCTTCGCATTTCTCGTTTTCGCGTTCATAGGGGCCTGGAAATTGTGGCGCAGTCAGGGTACCTTGCAACCACTGCAATTCGTCCTCGTCCTCATCTTCGTCGTTGTCATGGCGAGTTACGGCATTTCGTCCATTCGCAAATCGCGGCGCATCACGCGATCGTGATGGATGCTCCAGGGACGTTTCCATTTACGCGTGGAATCTATCGGGGCATGTACCGCAGCCGGCTCTGGACTATGCGCCAATATGCCGGTTTCGGCTCGGCTGCGGAAACAAACGAGCGTTATCGCTATCTCCTGAACCAGGGCACCACCGGACTTTCGGTCGCCTTCGACCTGCCGACGCAAATCGGCCTCGACCCCGATCATCCCCTCGCGGCAGGAGAGGTTGGGCGGGTGGGAGTGTCCATAGCCAGCCTCGCGGATATGCGCCGAATGTTCGAGGGCATACGGCTCGACCAGATCTCCACATCGATGACGATCAACGCTACGGCGGCGATCCTCATGGCGTTCTATGTTCTGGCCGCACGCGAGCAAAACGCGGATTTAAGCCGGCTCAGCGGGACTATTCAGAACGACATTCTGAAGGAGTATGTGGCCCGCGGCACTTATATCTTTCCTCCGCGGCCCGCCTTGCGAATCGTTACGGACCTGTTTGCCTGGGCTCAGACCGAAGTGCCGGAATGGAACACCATCTCGATCAGCGGATATCACATCCGCGAGGCGGGGTCCACCGCCGTCCAGGAGGTGGCCTTCACGTTCGCCCATGCCATCGCCTACATCGAGGCGGCGCTGGCGGCCGGGCTCGAAATTGACAACTTCGCCCCGCGCCTGTCGTTTTTCTTCAATGCGCATTCCGATTTTTTGACCGAAATTGCCAAATTTCGGGCCGCCCGCCGACTCTACGCGCGCCTGATGCGGGAACGCTTCGGAGCGCGGGACGAAAAGTCGTGCATGTTGCGCTTTCACACTCAAACCGCCGGCTCGACGCTGACGGCGCAGCAGCCTGATGTGAATGTGGTGCGCACGACGCTCGAGGCTCTGTCGGCGGTTCTGGGCGGCACGCAATCCCTGCACACCAATTCGCGCGACGAAGCTCTGGGATTACCCACCGAAGAATCCGCCCGTCTCGCCCTGCGGACCCAGCAGGTCATCGCTTTCGAAAGCGGTGTGACCAGCGCAGTGGATCCTTTTGGCGGAAGTTATTACATGGAAGATCTGACAGATCGCATCGAGATTGAGGCAAACGACTACATCCGTCGGATCGACGCCATGGGAGGGGCTCTGCGCGCTATTGAATCGGGCTACATTCAAGGCGAAATCCAGCGCTCGGCTTACGAATATCAGCGAAGTGTGGAATCGGGGGAACGAGTCGTTGTCGGGGTGAATCGGTTCCAGTCGGCGGAGTCAGCCGGGCCACCGGCCTTTCGCATCCTTCCGGAGCTCGAGCGGGCGCAGATTGAAAACGTCCGCGCCGTTCGAGCTCAGCGCGATGCGGCAGTCTGGCGCGCAAGGCTGATCGATCTGGAGGCGGCGGCGCGCCAGAATGAAAACCTTATGCCGCCAATTCTGGCGGCAGCCGAGGCAGCGGCCACCGTGGGTGAGATTTCGGATTGTCTGCGCGGTGTTTTCGGGGAATATCGGGATGTTCTGTAGAAAGACGTTCCCGCAGTAAACTCCGGGTGTCCATATTATTTGGAATAGAATCATAAGCTCCAATAAAAGGCCGAGTATGTTCAGCGCCGTTGGGGTTAAGGAATCAGTGTGATCATCAAACGAAAATTTTCATTCGGCAGAATTGCGCTTGTGCTGACTTTGGCGCCGCTGACGCTGCATGGTTATGAGTTTGGACCGGACGCGGGCTTTACCAACGCGCCCGGTGACAACAAGACTTCATGCATCGCTTCCAACTGCCACATCGGTACCGTGAATTCCGGCCCGGGCGGCGTGAAGATCCTGCTGCCGAGCGGTAATTCCGGGACGTACACGCCCGGTCAATCGATGCAGTTGCTGGTGCAAATCACAGATTCAACCAAATCCGCGTACGGCTTTGAAATGACGGCGCGTCTGGGAGCGGGCAATACGGCTCAGGCCGGTGACTTCAGCACCCCCGACAACCTCACTCAGGTGCTCTGCGCAAACGGCGACTCGAAGGCTAATGGCAAGACCTGCGCCGCACCGTTCGACGTGCAGTACATTGAACACACCATTACTGGGTTTACCGCTTCCCTCAAGACCACCCCCACATTTACGTACACAGTCAACTGGACCCCTCCTGCCACGTCCAGCGGTCCAGTCACGTTCTATGCGGCGGCAAACGCCGGTCCCGGCTTTCCGGCGGTTCCGACTCCGACGAACGTTTATACGACGAGCCTTGTGCTCACTCCCGCTGCCGCGTCAACAGGTCCACCGACGATAAAATCCGGCGGAATTGTGCCCATTTACAGCACGAGAAATACGATTCAGCCGAACTCCTGGATCTCCATTTACGGCGCGAATCTCGCCAACGCCACGGCGGTCTGGAACGGTGTTTTTCCCATTCCCAGTTCTCTTGGAGGGACCACCGTGAGCATCAACAACAAACCAGCACTTCTCTGGGTTGTGGTGCATGACGCGGTAAACGGCGATCAGATCAATCTACAAGCCCCCGACGATTCCGCCACAGGGTCGGTGCCCGTTACCGTGACCACTGCGAATGGGAGCGTTACGACGAGCGTCACTCTGGGCAACTTCTCCCCTTCATTCAGTCTTTTGGATGTGAAGTATCCTGCCGCGATCGTGATCACGCCCGGGACCGCAGGCAATACCGGCAGCGGCTACGACATCATCGGACCTGTGGGGCGCTTCCCCTATGCGACCCGGCCTGCCAAAAAGGGGGACACCCTGGTGCTGTTTGGGGTTGGCTTCGGCCCCACGAATCCACCGGTTCCCGCGGGTACGTCCCCTCCTGCGACGGGGGCCACCGCCCTGACCACCCCGACGGTGACCATTGGCGGAGTCGACGCGCCCGTCGTAGCCGCCACGCTGCCGTTAACAGGGCTGTTTCAGATCATCGTCACGGTGCCGGCCAATATAGGTACGGGAGATCAACCGCTGGTCGCGACATCTGGCGGATTGCAGACCCTGGCCAATGTTTTTGTGGCGATTCAATAGCCAATTCGCCGTTCGATGGCTACTGGGGTGGCAGAGTATTACTTCGAAGCCCCAGAATTATTTCTGACATTTCGGGCAGAAATGCGTTCCGCGCTGCCCCACCGTAATCCTGCTGATTGGCCGGCCGCAATGAACGCAGGGCTTTCCCGTGCGGCGATAGACACGGTGGGCATTCTGAAAGCTTCCTTTGCGCCCGTCGGCATCCACGTAGTTCGAAACCGAAGACCCGCGCGCTTCAATGGCTTCGAGAAGAACCTGCTGCATGGCGGCGTGCAGGTTCGCCACCCGATCCCTGCGAAGGGATGAGGCAACGCGCCGGGGATGAATTCCGGCGCGAAAGAGCGCTTCATCGGCGTAAATATTACCGACCCCCCGAACCACTGCCTGGTTCAGCAACACCGCCTTGATGGGAGATCGCCGCAACTTCAGCCGACGCGCGAACTCGTCGACGGAAACCTCGAGAGGCTCGGGACCGAGCGCCGCCACACGCGCCGGGAGCTCGACGCCATATTCGATGCGCCCGAACTGCCGCGGGTCGTCATAAGTGAGAACGCCGTGGTCGAGCGTAAAAATGGCATGGGTCCATTTCGTACGCGGAGCTTCCACCAGCAGCTTGCCGGTCATTCCCAGATGGACGACCAGGAATCCGCGCTGCAGCCGGATCGCTATAAATTTTCCGTGCCGCTCGATACCTTCAATGCGCTGCCCGGCAAGAGCCGCCGCGGTTTCAAGCGGCAGTCCGCGCAGCACGCGCAGCTTGCCGAATTCGGCATTCAGTATCCGCCGGCCCACAATGGCGGGGCGCAGCGTGCGCACCACCGTTTCGACCTCAGGCAGTTCAGGCAGGAATATCCACCAGCACGGCGCCGTCTTCCAGGCGCGTTGGGTAGACCGGCACTTTCACGCTTTCATTGAAGGTGCACGCACCGGTAGCGGAATCGAATTCCCACATGTGCCAGGGGCACGTAATCGTGCCGCCGTTCAGAACGCCCTCGCCAAGCGGACCTCCGCGATGCGGACACAAGCCCGAAAGCGCCCGCACGTCTCCCCACACATTACAGATCGCGTATACGTCGTCCCCCCGTTCCGCCTCGACCAGCGTACCTGGCGGAAGTTCACTCAGCGCGAGTAGTTTTTCCCATGCCATAGCTTCAGTATGCTCGATGCGAAAATGTGTCTGTAGTGGATTTTCTCTCCGGGCTCAATCCCCAGCAAAGCGAAGCCGTAGCCGCAGTCGAAGGGCCAGTGCTCATTCTGGCCGGCGCGGGCAGTGGCAAGACGAAGGTCATCACGCATCGCGTGGCGCATCTGATCACCGCCCATCACGTGCCCCCGTCCGCGATTCTGGCGGTGACGTTCACCAACAAAGCCGCGGGCGAAATGCGTGCGCGCGTCGCCACCCTGCTCGAAGACGCGGTTCTCTCTTCAACGCCGCTGATTGCAACCTTTCATTCGTTCTGCGTGCGCATGCTGCGACGCGATGGCGATGCGCTGGCGTCACTCCGGCCCGGCTTTACGCGCACCTTTTCCATCTACGACGCCGAAGATCAGCTCCAGATCGTGAAAGCCGCCTATCGCCGCATGGGGCTCGACGAAAAGGACATGCCATACCGCGCGACTCTTTCGCAGATCAGCCAGGCGAAGAGCCAGAAGGAAGCGCCGCAGGATCTCTACAACAAATCAAAAGATCCTCGTATGACGCGCGTGGCCGCCGTTTACGAAGACTACGAAAAAGCTCTGCGGCAGGCTAATGCGCTCGATTTCGACGACCTGCTGCTTGAAAGCGTGCGTCTGCTCTACCACGATAAAGATACGCGCGACGCCTGGAACCGCCGTTTGAATCACCTGATGATCGATGAGTATCAGGACACCAATCGCAGCCAGTATGAGCTGATGCGGCTGCTCTCGCAAAGCCATGACAACATCTGCGTGGTTGGTGACGAAGACCAGTCGATCTACAGCTGGCGCGGCGCCGATATTCGCAATATTCTCGACTTCGAAAAAGATTTCCCGCGCGCGAAGACCATCCGGCTCGAGCAGAATTACCGGTCCACTAAGAATATCCTCGAAGCCGCCAGCGCCGTGGTGGCGAACAACAAGGAACGCAAGGGAAAGTGGCTGTGGACGGAGTCGGATGAGGGCGACATGCTCAGCATCTATCCGGCTCACGACGCCGAGAATGAGGCGCTGTTCATCGCCGATACGATCGAGAAAATTCTGCGGCAATATCCCGATCGCAGGGTCGCGATCCTTTACCGCACCAACTCGCAATCCCGCCAGATCGAAGAGGCTCTGCGGCGCTACAACCGCGCTTACAACATTGTGGGCGGCTTCAGCTACTACCAGCGCGCAGAGGTAAAAGACATCGTCGCGTATCTGAAGCTCGCCACTTCCCAGATGGATTCGATCAGCCTCGGGCGCATCATCAACATTCCCGCGCGCGGCATTGGCCGCACCACTCTCGAACAGGCCGAAAAATTCGCAGCCGAGAACGGCGTGGGGCTCTGGGAGGCTATTGGGCGCATGCTCGAAACCAACCAGTTCGGAACGCGCGCGCACTCGGCCATGGCTGTATTCCGTAACATGATCGAAGACCTGGCCGAAGCCGTGCAAACCAGGCCGCTCAACGAAGCGCTGGCCTTCATTGAGGAGCGCACCGGCTATCGAAAGATGCTGCAGCAGGAAAACACTCCCGAAGCCGAAGCCCGTATCGAGAATCTCAACGAATTGATGAATGCCGCGGCGGAGGCAGTGGAGCGCGGCGAGACCACGGCCGACTTTTTGGATCACGCCGCTCTTGTGGCGGATTCCGATGCCATTGAGGAAGGCGCGCAGATCACGCTGATGACTATTCACAACGCCAAAGGTCTGGAGTTTCCGGTGGTCTTCCTCGCCGGCATGGAAGAAGGTTTGTTTCCGCATAGCCGGTCGCTGAACAGCGAGGCCGCCATGGAAGAAGAACGCCGCCTTTGCTATGTGGGAATGACGCGCGCCGAGAAGCGTCTGGTATTGACCTGGGCGAAATACCGCCGCCGTTTTGGGGGAGGCGAGCAGGAGCGCAGCATCAAATCGCGGTTCCTTGGAGAAGTGCCGGAGAACCTCGCTATCAGTCTGGGTGTCGACGACAGCGCCGACGTTCCGCAGGTGGATCTTACGTCCGAGCGCTGGCAGGTCCGCCAGGATGCGCGCAAGAATCTCTATACCGGAAAATCGTACAACTCGGTCGAGAACGTGGCGCAGTTCTTTAAGGAACGCGGCATTGCGACGCCTCCACTGCGGCCGACATCGGTTTCACCCGTCCGGACGCCGCTCAGCCGCCCAGTCCCCACTCAAACGGCAGCCGTGAAACCCGCCAATCCGCAGGCGAATGAACGGATGCCCTGGGATGAACCGGTCATAGAGCGCCAGCCGGGTTTACCGGCACGAGTCGCCACGCCGCCTGCCCGGCCTGTGCCCACCCCTGCTGCGCAGGGCGGCCTCTTCCCGTCGGTCCAGGCGAGGACGGAACTGCCTAAAGCACCCCCACCTCCCAGGCGTCCCGCCCAAACAGGTACAGTAGTAGAGCACCCTAAATACGGCATGGGCACAATTGTCCGCCGGGAAGGCGATGGAGACGATGCCAAAGTTATCGTTAGTTTCCAGCGCCATGGGCTGAAGAAATTAGTGGAGAAATACGCGGGACTTAAGAAAGCCTGAACCATACACGATGAACACGAAGACCGTTGAATCTACCGAAGAACGCAAGAAGCTGAAGCGCACTGCGCGCAAGAAGGCCGCACCGAAGGCCAAGCGCGCGGCCGGCGTTGCCCGCGGCTCCCTCAAAAAGAAAGTCAAGCAGATGACGAAGGGTCAGACTCGCAAGCGCTGATGTGAGTGGCGCCGGGCCCGGCAGTCTCTTCAGAACCAGAAGTATCGACTCGCTCATAGCGGCTTCGGAAAATCCCGAAAGCCGCCTGAGCAAAAGTCTGGGTCCGTGGAGCCTGACCTTTCTCGGGATAGGCGCCGTTATTGGTTCGGGCATCTTTACTCTCACCGGAACGGCCGCGGCCGGGAAGGTGGAGAAGATCGAATCGATCCTGCACGCGACCGTTCTTGATCTCGCCATAAATGGCACCCATGCCGGGTCCATGATGGGACGCCCCGGCGCCGGGCCCGCGATCACGATTTCATTCCTGCTGGTGGCAGTCGCCTGCCTGTTCGCCGGACTCTGTTATGCCGAACTGGCGTCCATGATTCCGGTGGCGGGGAGCGCCTATACCTATGCCTATGCGGTCCTGGGCGAGATTTTCGCGTGGATCATCGGGTGGGATCTGATCCTCGAATATGCGGTCTCAAATATGTCTGTCGCTGTGGGC
>JBDUBZ010000154.1:0-8906 GCA_040003745.1 Terriglobia bacterium | reverse complement strand
GGGAGGGGGTCTTCCTCGACATCATTCTCGGGATTGTGGGCGCCGTTGTCGGCGGATGGCTCTTCACGGAATTCGGCGGACACCCAGTGTCCGGGGTCAACCTTTACAGCATTTTCGTCGCGGTAATTGGTGCGATTATCGTTCTCGTCATTTATCATGCGATTGTCAGGCGGAGGGTTTAATTTGCCGCGCTTCAGTTGGTTCACGTTTGTAGCCGCGGCCGCGATAGTTTCGGGACTGTCGGGCGGAGCGGTTTCGGCGCAGGATAAGCGGACGGAGTCGCGGTCGGAGAAGCGGGAACAGGCGGCGACTCACACTTCAGGTCCTGTGAACCTGAATACGGCGAGCGAGAAGGAGTTGGATGCGCTACCCCAGGTCGGTCCCGCGACGGCGAAGAAGATCGTCGGACACCGGCCTTACAAGTCGGTGGACGATTTGCGGTCGGCGGGCCTGTCAGCGAAACAGATTGATACGATTCGTTCGCTCGTAACCGCAGGCGCGGGCGGGGCGGTTCAGGCACAGCAAATGCCAGTGCCGGCTCCGCGTTCGAGCGCTCCCACTGCCGGTATTCAACCCAGCCCTCAACAGAGCGTCTCCCCGCGTACGCCTGCACCGAGTCCCAGAAACCCTCAAAGCAGCCGGATGCAGGGTACGCAAACCGCGCCGTCATCGGGTTCTGGAATGGTTTGGGTGAATGAGGAAACTAAGGTCTTTCATCGCGAAGGCGATCAGTGGTACGGGAAGACCAAGAAGGGCGCGTACATGTCTGAGGCGGATGCGGTGCACTCTGGTTATCGCGCTGCGAAAAAATAGATTCGCGGCGCCGACGCAATGAGGGTCTGGGGGGGCCCTCTCGCGGCACCCCCCATTTCGTGCGTTACGGATGCCGTTGCTAAGGCTTTTGTTCGGGATTTGTTCGAGCGCCACCAGCGCGTCGGGCTTCTTCAGCTTCCGCCATGTGAACTCTGGTTGAAGTCATCGGATGATTGCCACCGAACGCCATCATCGTCTGAACGGATACTGGGATTATTTTAGTGCTGCCGGTGACGTCTCCATACATCAAAGGATGTTTTCTGGCGGCCTCATTCTGAAGCTGATCCACCCTGATAAGCATATCTTTGAATGCGGCCGGGTCCACCTCCGGGCATGACAAAGCGAATTTGTCCGCGTCGGACTCAATTTTTTTGCCGTGTATCTTTTTCAGATTGTGGCCTTCCTTTATGAGCTGGGCGCTATGGCGCGTCTCATGTGCGACAACGGCAAGCAGCTGGGCATCGTTGGTGAGTCCCTTTCGCAAATACTCCGTCAGCAACACCACATCGCGTATCCTGCCACCTGTATACGTTACGTAGCTAACACCCGAATCGGGCTTTTGCGGTCCTGGCCCGTGTTTGTCGGTGAACGGCATCGCAACCAAAATATCGGGCGGTGGATCGACGCCTGCTCTTTTCGCAATCGCAGCATACCTTTCACGGAATTCCGGGTTTTCATCCAGAAATACAAACCGACCCCGAAACCGATCCTGGATCGGACCGGACTCGGACAATGCCGCGAGTAACAGTTCATCGTCTTGTGCCGTATAGGGCGAGGGTTTGCGGTCCAACGCGCTGGAGTTTTCCGACTGGGGATTTTGAAATCGCTTTACGGCTGACGATGAGAAGGCTTGAACGTGATCGGTGCTCCCGCGGCGCGGTTTCTTCAAAAAACGAAGAGGTTCCTCGGTAACCGCGACGTATCCCCGGGGGCCTTGCGGGGTCATAGGTTCGAACGCGGCCAGGCCACAGAATGAAAAGGAAAAACACATGACAATCGTCCCCAACGAAAGCGGGATCAATCCCTGGAAGATCTCGGACGCCTTCACCGGGTATGCCTTTACGCCAGAGAATGTCATGGAGAATAGGTGATCCAAAAAGTTTAACAGCCGGACCGGAGTGCTGACCCCCTGTTCCGAGAGGAGTCGGCTCATAAAAAACTTACGCCCTGAATGACGCCTCACTCCAGGTTGGCTTGAAGATTGCAAGAGTAACACCGGAGGTTGTACAAAATGCTGCACTGGACTCTGGTATTTCTGGTTTTGGCGCTGGTCGCCGCCGCCTTTGGCTTCCTGGGAATCGCCGGGGCTGCCGCTGGGATCGCGAAGGTTCTTTTCTTTGTCTTTCTTGTGGTTTGGCTCATCGGCTTTATATCCCGCCGTCGTACAATTTAGAGCCACCCACCTACACGCCGTGGGATGGACGGCCTGACTCGCGCGCCTGCTGGATGACTCTTTCTTCGAAAGAAAAATCCAGTTCTCTTTCCGATTGGTGCCTGGTGTACCACTTATAGGTCTCTTTGAGGCCTGACGCGAAAGGGGTGAGCGACACGTTGAGGACGCGTTTCACCCTTCCCACGGCCTCGGTAATGGGCGGCATATCGAAATACTGACCGAAGTAAAACGGCGGAACGAAAGCGTTTCCGCCGTTTCTATTGATGATTTCTCTCGGAACACGAACAATCGTCGCCGTTTTTCCGACAGCTTTCGCGAGCTCATTGATCACTTCGACCTGTGTCAATGGCTTCTCGTCGGCTACGTTAAACGCGCGGCCGGGGGCGGTGTGTTTCTCAAGCGCGTTGAAACACGCTTCTACTAGATCGTTGACATAAGAAAACTGCATCAGGCGATTACCGTCGCCGGGAATAATCACAGGCCTGTCGCGCATTATCCGGTCCCAGAAAAACGCCTCCCGATAGAAAGGATTTTCCGGACCATAGACAAACGGCGGCCGCATGGTGACCACTGGAAATCTGGATTCGTGATACATGCGGAACAGGGCGCGCTCACTGCCCGCCTTGTTGCGGACATAAGGATCCGGATGTAAATCTGAGGCCAGAGGGTCGTCCTCCGCATGATTCAAGCCGTCGCCATATGCGGCCACGCTCGACATGAAAATATACCGCGACAGATCGCCTGGTATGGCTTTCGCAGTGGCTTCAACCTGCTGGCCAGTGGTACCGCGCTCCCAGTCGTAGGCGATGTCGTAAACCGCGTCGAAGCGCTGTCCGGCAAGACCCGCCCGAATGGCCGCCGCGTCGTTTCGGTCCGCGACGACATTCCTGACGCGCCGCCCGAAAGGCTGTTCAGCCTTACGGTGGAGAATGGTTACCTCGTGACCGGCCGCCAGCAGCCGCTTCACCAGTAACTTGCCAATAAAAAGCGTCCCCCCGATTACCAGAACGCGCATCGTGTCTGCCCGGTCAGCCATTCACCTGGTCGCAAGCCTCAGTCGTAATATTCGAGTCCGAGATGCGTAATGAGATTCTCGCCCTTCATCCATCGCAGCGTGTTTTTCATCTTCATGAGCTGGATAAAAATGTCGTGTTCCGGATAGAGACCGGGAACCGTCATGGGCGCCTTGAAATAGAAAGACAGCCACTCCTGAATACCCCGCATACCGGCGCGCTGCGCCAGATCCATGAAGAGCACAAGGTCGAGAACCAGCGGGGCGGCGAGAATGGAATCCCGGCACAGGAAGTCGATCTTGATCTGCATCGGGTAGCCCAGCCACCCGAAAATGTCGATGTTGTCCCAACCTTCCTTTGCGTCCCCTCTCGGCGGATAGTAGTTGATCCGGACTTTATGATAAATGTCCTTGTATAGCTCCGGATAGAGATCGGGCTGCAAAATCTGTTCGAGGGCGGACAGTTTCGATTCTTCCTTGGACTTGAAAGAACCAGGATCGTCGAGCACCTCGCCATCGCGATTCCCGAGGATGTTCGTCGAGAACCAGCCGGAGACTCCCAGCATGCGCGATTTCAGGCCCGGCGCGATCAGCGTCTTCATGAACGTCTGACCGGTCTTGAAATCTTTTCCGCATATGGGAACCTGCCGATCGCGGGCCATGTCCATCAGACAGGGCGCGTCGACCGTGAGGTGAGGCGCGCCGTTGGCATAAGGCACGCCGGATTTGATGGCCGCATACGCGTAGATCTGGCTGGGGGAAATCTCGGGATCGTTTTCCGTGAGGCCCTTCTCAAAAGTCGCGACGTTCTCATGCACAGCGGCGGGGCGGTGAAACACTTCAGTGGAACCGCACCAGATCATCGACAACCGGTCGCATCCGCGGTCGGTCTTGAATTTGCGGATGTCGTCCATCAGCATCTCGGCGTGATCCATCTTCGAGCCCTTCGGCTTGAGATTTGGTCCCGTAATGCGCTTGACGTATTCGCTGTCGAAAACAGCGGACATCGGCTTGATTTTTTCGAGCGGCTCTTTGAGCTGTTCGACCAGCGTGCGGTCGAGAACGCCGGCATGAACCGCCGCTTCATAGCAGTTCTCGCTAAAAATATCCCAGCCTCCGAATTCCAGATCTTCGATTCCGGCGAGAGGCAGGAAGTCTTTAATCTTCGGAGTATTGTTGTCGGTACGTTTCCCCAGACGAATGGTCCCCAGCTGGGTGACGGATCCGATGGGCTTGGCGATTCCGCGCTTAACGGCTTCTACCCCGGCGATGAAAGTAGTTGTGACCGCGCCCATTCCGGGGGTCAGAATGCCGAGCTTTCCGGTGGCTGGTTTTACGATAGGGGTGTTCTTTTGGCTCTGTTCCGATGCGGCGTCCGGCGTTGTGTTCAAACGATTTAGCTCCTCTCGCGTACCCTTTCAAGGCCAGCAGGCAGGGACGCGCAATTGCATGAAATGATTGGGATTAAACCAACTCGATATAATAGCAGTTCATGCGTTCACGCGCGACCATTCCTCTCACTGCCATCGTAGCGGACGACGAAGAACTGGCTCGCCAGGAGCTTGTCTACCTTCTCGAAGAGATCGGCGACGTGGAAATCCTCGGGACCGCGAGCAATGGGCTCGAAGCTCTGGAACTGATCCGAAAGGCCGATCCAGCGCTGGTATTTCTGGATATTCAGATGCCCGGGCTCGATGGCATCGGGGTCGTGCGCAAGCTCAAAGAGGATCGTATCGACGTCCCGAACTCCGAACTGCCGCACATCGTTTTTTCCACCGCATGGGAGCAATTTGCCGTGGAAGCCTTCCGGCTCGAAGCGATGGATTATCTGCTAAAGCCGGTGGATCGCGAGAGGCTGGAAGAGACCGTGGAGCGTGCCCGGCGCGCGATCGCGGATCGGGGCGTCGAGGCCGTTTCGATTCCTGGCGCAAAGCCCCCGGCATTTACTAAGCTGCTCGTGCGCAACGGCGCGCGGAATCTGATTGTCGACCCGCAGGAGCTTGTTTATGCCACCATCGACAGCGGCGTCATTACGCTGGTGACCTCACAGGTGGAGGGGCAGTCGAGTTTCCGGACTTTGGAAGAACTTCAGGCCGCGCTCGATCCCGATCTGTTTTGGCGTGCGCATCGATCGTTCGTGGTGAATCTGAATCGCATTCGCGAAGTTATACCGTGGTTTAAGTCGACCTTCCAGCTGAAAATGGACGATAAAAAATCGAGCGAGATTCCGGTCAGCAGGCTGCAGAGCCGGAAATTGCGCGAAATGCTGAATTTATAATCGACAATGCTATGCCGCGCCGGCCATTACACGGGCCCGGGCCACGTCAGCGCTTAAATAAAACCGAAAAAACGGCCGCGAGACATTTCTGCCCCATCGGTCGACCCGCCAGACAGCCTTGAGAAATCTGGCATCGGACCGAAGCAATTCCATCTGATAAGTGCCGCAAAAGAATTTCTGCTTAAAGCTCAACAGCGGGGCCTCCGACCACTGGCGGCCATCGCGTGAGCCAAACACATCGACATCCATGCTCTCCTGCTCAAGCGCGTGAGTAATCCCAAGCGTTAGTTGCAGGTTTTGAGGGCAGATATCTCCAAGGTAAAAGACCGCGCTCTCGCCCGTTTCTCTTACCGTGATTTCCTGAACAATGTACTTCGACATCACGCCACGCGCCTCCTGTTGCGGAGTTGAAGCGATGCGGAAATCAGCCTTGGCGAATTCCCGCAGGGCGGGACAATCTCTTTCCCGCTGCGCTTAATGTCTCATATTTTTTGCAGAAGCAAAAGCGCATTTGTGAGCTATTCGACTTCGTAGTGGAATAGAAACTCGAGCCAGGGACGGCTGCCACCCCAACGTTGGTAACCAGGTGGCGGGCGAACTCCGTATCGTTTGTCACGCCCAGGCGGCGGGCGTCGGTCATTATGTAATAGGCGCCATTGGGTTTGTAACACTCGAAGCCCGCCTCCTCGAGCATTGTCAGGGCTGCCGTCCGCCTGCCGTAGTATTCAGCGGAAAGTCCTTTAAAATACGTTTCCGGAAGATTTAGCGCCATAATGCCGGCTTGTTGCAGCGGTGTTGGGGCACCCACCGTCAGGAAATCGTGTACTTTCCGAATGGTATCGGTGAGCGGAGGGGCCGCGATAGCCCATCCGACACGCCAACCCGTTACCGAAAAAGTCTTGCTCATGCTGTTGATTAAAACGGTCCGGTTGCGCATACCGGGGAGAGTAATGATCGGAATGTGCTGGTGGCCTTCGTAGGTGATGTGCTCGTAAATTTCATCGGTGATTGCGAGTACGTCGAACTCCTGGCAGAGGGACGCAATCAGGGTCAATTCCTCCCGCGAGAACACTTTGCCGGTGGGATTGTGCGGAGTGTTGACGATGATGGCCCGGGTGCGTTGCGTAAACGCGGCGCGCAGCTCATCCGGATCGAAATTCCAGGCTGGTGGACGCAGCTTGACCAGCTTGCGTTCGGCTGCGCACAGCAAGGTATCGGGATGGTAGTTCTCGTAAAAAGGCTCGAAGACGATAACTTCGTCGCCGGGGTCGGTCACCGCGAGCAAAGTCGCGATCATGGCTTCCGTGGCGCCGCAACAGACCGTGATCTCGCTATGCGGGTCGACTTCAAGTTGGTAGGTCCGCCGATATTTCTGCGCGATGGCGTCGCGGAAGGCCTTCACGCCCCAGGTGACCGGATACTGGTTATAGTCCGCTTCGATGGCGTCCGCGGCAGCCCTTTTGAGATCGATCGGGGCGGGGAAGTCGGGAAACCCCTGCGCCAGATTCACGGCGTCATGCAGGATGGCAAGCCGTGACATTTCACGGATAACGGACTCGGTAAATTGCGCTGTGCGGGCGCTGCGAAAGCTCCTCGCCGGGATAGCAGGCGGCATGGAAGTATCGTCGCACGGGCGCTGCAGGTACCGCAAAACGCCGAACGTCGCTTGCTCACGCGCGCGGCTCGGAATCGTCTCGCCGCGGTTACAAACTACCTAATCGCTTGACCGGCTCACCCGAGGCGAATCCTTCCCGTATCATCCCTCAGCAGGCACGTGCCTATGTATTGCTCTCGCGATCGGGCCGCGGCAAGATCGTGGTAGACAAAAGCGCTCTTAGCAAAATAGTGACAGACCACAGCGCGGCGCGACCTGGCGATATCTTTCCGGGGCGAGCCGCCATGGACAAGGTTGGCGTGCCAGATCAGCACATCGCCCTTCTTCGCGTGGAAATAATGCGGTTCAATGCCATGACTTTCGACAAGTTCGCGAATGCGTGGCTCGTATTTCTCATGATAGGGAGCGTAGCCTTCGCGCTTGAAGTCTTCTTCCGTGATGCCGACGTCGCTACTGAACAAATAGGGCAGACGATGGCTGCCGGGATAATAGACCAGCGGTCCGCTTTCCGGGTGAATATCTTCAACGCAATCCACGCGGCGGCAAGGTAGCCGAGCGGATAGGTCGTCATGTGAATGGAATCGGAGTGCAGCCCCTGCTACGAGCCTTTATGGGATGCGATGGTCTGCAGCACTTTGGGTTCCCGCCCCATCAGCAGCCGGAGGAAGTGCATCATCTGGGCGTGCTTCAGCAGGCGGCAGAATTCGCTCAATTTCCGGTGTGGATTCAGACTGCGGCCGGCCCAGGGGTCGTTTCCTCCCGCTGGCTCCGGCGGTAGCTGAATGCGGCCCGTGCGGACCGCCTTTTCATAGCCTTCCCACACCACATCGAGCGTGGGGAAGTCAAAAAGACCTTCGAGGATGACATCGCCGTTCGCTATCCAGAACCGGCAGATGTCCGCTTCGGCCGGAGAGATTTCGCGGCTCCCGACTTTCGCGGAAAGCCGTTCCGCCGCGTCGTCGCAATCGAGCCACGGATGCGGTCCCGAATAGGGGAAGTGTTCCGCGCGGAACGATGGCAGACACGAGGTTTTTATTGGTTGGTCGGCTAACACGGCCGGGGTCCTGGCTCTTACGGATTAACGATCCCGATCGCCCGGCATTAAACCCTCAAGTCCCCAACTGGCGGCTGCGGCGCGCTTCTGGTATTCATCCAGCCGGCTGCGTTCCTGAGCCTCGGCTTGCGCCTTCAGGCTGAGACCGATCTTGTGTTCCGCCTCATTGATCTTGATGATTTTGAAAGTCATCTCTTCACCAGGGGTAAGCGACGGCGGCTCGCCCCTGCGGCTGGGAGCGCCCGGAATCTCGGATTGATGACATAGCCCTTCCACACCTTCGGCCAGTTCCACAAACGCGCCGAAAGTGGCGATCCGCGCCACTTTGCCCACGCAGTTCTCATTGAGGTGATGCGCCTGGAACCAAGTCTCCCACGCATCCGGCTGCAACTGCTTAATACCGAGTGAAAGTCTCTTATGTTCCGCATCGATGGCCAGAATCACGGCCTGCACAATCGACCCTTTGCGCAAAATCTCGTTGGGATGCTTTACGCGGCTGGTCCAGGAGAGATCGGAAACATGGACGAGCCCGTCAATACCGTCCTCGATCTCGATAAAGGCGCCAAACTCGGTCATGTTGCGGACGCGGCCCTCCACCACAGATCCCACGCTGTAACGCCGATCCACAGTAGTCCATGGGTTGGCCTCGAGCTGCTTCAGACCAAGCGAGATGCGCCGGTCCCGAACACTCACTTCGAGAATCACCGTCTCAACCAGATCGCCGGGCTTGACGACCTTCGA
>JBDUBZ010000153.1:0-8995 GCA_040003745.1 Terriglobia bacterium | reverse complement strand
GGCTGCTCTGGGTGCTGTTGATCCCTGTCTTTCTTTCAGCTCAGGATTACGACACTATCCAGGCGGAGCGGGTTGCCACCGGGCTTCGGTATGCGGATGGAATCGTCTGGTCACGCGAAGGTTTCCTCGTCTTCGCCGATGTTCTGAAGCGCGTGGTCTATCGTCTGGACCCAGGGACGGCTCCCAAGCCAACCCCTGGCGACGCGAATGGCGCGCAAGGCCTGACGTACGACGTCCAGGGGCGCATTTACTTCTGCGAACTCCTGACCCGCCGTGTCACTCGTATGGACCGCAAAGGAAAGATCGAGACCGTCGCGGAGAGCTTTCAGGGAAAGAAATTCAACTCGCCGAACGATATTGTTGTCCGGAAAGATGGACACGTCTTCTTCACGGATCCCGCGTTCGGCAGCGCCATCGATAAGCGTGAGCTCGACTTTAACGGCATTTTTCATGTGAGCCCGAAAGGGGAAGTGGACATTGTCGCCAGGTGGCAGACCCGGCCCAATGGCATTGCTCTTTCGGCCGACGGCAAGGTGCTCTTCGTTACGGATGCCGATCGCCATGCGGTGGTGGCGTTCGATGTCGATAAGAACGGCGCCGCTTCCGGCCAGCGCGACCTCATCGCGCACACCGAAGGCGTGCCAGGCGGACTCAGGGTAGATGTCGCGGGGCGGTTGTACATCGGTGAGCAGGGCCTCACCGTTTACTCACCGGAAGGGAAGCTGGAGCATCGGTTGCTGACCGGCGAGATCGTAACGAACTGTGCGTTTGGCGATAATGATTTCGAAACGCTCTATGCGTCGGGCCGGAAGTCAGTCTATAAGATTCGCCTTGGTGTGAAGGGAGCTCTTCAGTATTAGCGACAACCGCCGCTATCCGCCGCGCCCGGTCCTCGGTGTGGGCGCGCTCGTTATTGAGGATGGGCGAATCCTTCTCGTGAAACGCGGCAGGGAGCCATTCAAGGGGTATTGGTCGCTGCCGGGCGGCGCGGTCGAGACCGGCGAGCGGCTCGAGGCGGCGTTGCTTCGCGAAGTTCTTGAGGAGACCGGTCTTGCGGTTCGTATTGCGGCGCTCATCGAAATCTTTGAACGCATCATGGCGGACGCCGAGGGCCGGACCGAGTATCACTACGTACTGATGGATTATCTTTGTCATCCTTTGAGCGGAACTCCTGTCGCGGCCGACGATGCGTGCGAAGTGGCATGGTTCCTGCCCGGAGAGATTGCCGGGCTGACCATCACGGAAGGCACGCCGGCGGTTATTGAGAAGGCTTTCGCATGGATACAGAAATGAGACTTACGAGCGCGGAACCTCTCGAATGGGAGCAGGTCGTCGCGCTTGTCAGGCGCTACGTTGCGACTGCCGCGGGCGCTGAAGAGCTTGGCCGGGTTGCGCCTTCGGTGGATCGCGCGCTCGTGGAAAGCGCGCTTGCGGAATGCGGCGAAGGGATGGCGTATCTGCGCGCCGCCGCGTCTCCCCAGGTGTCCCTCCAGGCGTCGGGCCAGGGCGCGGCGATCCGAGTCAATTTCAACGGCGTCCCGAATGTCACGGTGGCCGTGCAGAAACTGCGCATCGAAGGGGCGTCGCTCGATCCACGCGAGATCTTCGACCTGATCGCCTTTCTCGATCGGGCGGCGGATGCCCGCTCGTTTCTTACCGCGGCGAGGGAGCGCTTCCCGCTGCTGGCCGCGCGTGCCGATGGCATCAGCGACTTTCGCCAGCTGCTGCGCGATATCGAGGGCAGGATCCAGGCGGATGGCACGGTGCTCGACAATGCGAGTCCGCATCTGAACCGGCTGCGCAAGGAAATCGAAAAACAGAAGAGATCGATTCAGGATTCGCTCGAGCGCTTCCTGCGCGCCAACCGCAATGAAGGCGTTCTGCAGGAAGAGTACGTCACGATTCGCAACGAGCGCTATGTGGTGCCTGTGATTGCAGGGCAGCGCAGGAAGCTTCCGGGCGTGATTCATGGGGCCAGTTCCACCGGTCAGACGCTGTTTCTCGAGCCGCTCGAAACCATCGATCTGAACAACGAGCTGGTGCGGCTGCAGGAAGAGGAATCGCGCGAGGTGCTGCGCATTTTGCGGGAGCTGACAGAGCGCCTGCGCACTCAGGCCGCACCCATTCGGGACGCTGCGGCCATTGTCGCGGCTCTTGACGTGATCTTCGCCAAAGCGCGATTTGGTATCGAATTCGACTGCACGATCGCGCGGCTGAGCGGCGAGGGTGAGCGGCTGATCCATCTGGAAAACGCCCGGCATCCGGTTCTGATGGAGGTTCTGCGCCGGGCTAAGCGAACTCCCGTGCCATTCACGCTGAAGCTCGATCAGGACTGCCGCACCTTGCTCATCAGCGGACCCAACACCGGGGGCAAGACGGTTACGCTCAAGACTCTGGGCTTAATCGCGCTGATGACACAGGCTGGTCTGCCCGTGCCGTGCTCAGCGGCGACTGTGCCGCTGTTTGAGCAGGTGCTGGCCGATATCGGCGACAACCAGTCGATCGAGCAAAATCTGAGCACCTTTTCCGCCCACATTTCGCGACTGCGCGAGATGGCCTTCGACGTCACGCCGGATACTCTGGTGCTGCTGGACGAGATCGGTTCGGCGACCGATCCCGAAGAAGGCGGAGCTCTGGGCGTGGCTCTGGTGGATCACTTTCGAGCGGCCGGAGCGTTCACTGTGGCTTCGACGCATCTGACCGCGCTGAAGATTTACGGGGCGAATACGAAGAGCGTTCTGAACGCGTCCATGGGTTTCGACGAAGAGACTCTGGAGCCCACGTATCGGCTGCAGATCGGGTTGCCGGGAAAATCGGCCGGACTCGATATCGCGGCGCGGCTGGGGATGCCCGAAGATATTCTGCTGCGCGCGCGAGCGTCGCTGAGCAACCACGAAATCGAGCTCTCGCGTCTGGTGGCGGACCTGCATAAGCGGCTGGAAGAGAACACCAGACTCAGCCTGGCGCTGGAACGTGAACGGTTGGCGCTGGCCGCCCGCGAACGGCAGATCGCGCTCGAATCGGAGCGGCAGCAGACGGCAAAACTGCGCGAGCTCGAAGAACGCTTCGAAGAGATGCAGCGGCGGTGGCAGGGGCGCGCGGAAGAAACGCTGGCGAAGATTGCCGAGACTTCGGACAAACGCAAAGCCGTGGATCAGGCGCAGCGCCAGGCGTCGAGACTGAGCCGGGAGATGCGCGAGGACTGGCAGAGCACCATGACGCCGGCTGCCGCTAACGCTGCTCCGCGCCCGAAGGTGGAGCCGGATGCGAGAGTGCGGCTGAAAGGAATACGCCAGCCTGCGCGCGTGCTGCGGGTGCTGGGGAACGACCGGATTGAAGTCGAGGCGGGCTTCATGAAAATGCAGGTGGCGATGGAGGACATCGAAGAAGTGCTGCCGCCCTCGAGTGGACCTGCGCCCTCGAAACTGCCGAAGGGTGTCCGCTTCCAGCCGGGGCCTGATCTGAGCCCGTCCGTGCAGGAGATTAACGTAATCGGCGATCGCGCCGACGACGCCATTGAGCGGGTGGAGCGGTTTCTCGATTCGGCCGTGATGGCGACGGCGGCACGGGTGCGAATTGTGCACGGGCACGGCATGGGAATTCTTAAGCGCGCCGTGCAGGAACTGCTGAAGGGCAACGAGCACGTCGAGAAATTTTACCCGGCCTCGCAGCATGAAGGCGGCGCCGGCGCGACCATCGTCGAGCTTAAAGACTAGGCTTCGTGCCTGAGGAGTCGTGCGCAAGCAGCCGCTCCATGCGTACCTGCAGAATGACGACGTCCGGGGACTCCTGAACTGCCTGGTAATAGCGGGTTTCGAAATCGGTCCCGTTTTCGCGCGGGCGCATGAGGTCGCGGGCCCGTTTGGTGAGAGTATCGGCGACATCCTGCCCGGCGGTGGAGCGCGGGGCGAGCGCTTCATCGATATCGACGACGAGGCTTGAGACTTGTTTGAGCCAGGCGAAATGCGGATCCCCGATGACGAGATTCAGGAAGGCGCCTGGGCCGCCTACCGGTCCGTGGGATGCCTCATAGTTCGCTTTCTCACGATCGAGCAGGAGCTTGTGTTGTTCGAGGAGGAGGTCGCGGAGCTTGTCGAGTAACTCCCTGGAGCCGGCTGCGATCATAAGCTATCCGGGCGGTAAACGGCGTACTGAATGTCCGTCTCCCAGACTTTGACCGCGGCGATCTCGACCGGGTTTTCCTGCCGCAGGCCTTCCTGCATTTTGGTGCAGATATACCAAGCCATATTCTCGGCCGTGGGATTCAGCTCATTGAACGGCTCTATGTCGTTCAGGAAGACGTGATCGAGCGGCTCAGAGATGGCGCGCAGCAGCTTCTTCAATTCGGTGAAATCGGCCAGCATCCCCGTTTTGTCGAGCTTCGGGCCACGGACGAGCACCTGCACGCGATAGTTGTGGCCGTGCACGTTCTCGCATTTTCCGCGATAATTCCGCAGGGCGTGACCTGCGGCAAAAGTGTGTTCCACAGAGACTTCAAACATCGAAAAATTTCTCCACGTCGTCGAATTGCATCGTAAACGAATAGTCGGGCAGGCTGTCGAAAAAGACCTGGCCGTAGCGCTGCCGGGTGATTCGGTTATCGAGTAAGGTCAGCACCCCCCGGTCAGACCGAGTGCGAATCAGGCGGCCGAAGCCTTGTTTGAGCGCGATGGCGGCCTGCGGAATCTGGTAATCGTAGAAGGGATTTCCACCGGCTTCGCGAACATTCCGGATGCGCGCCTCAACGACCGGGTCGTTCGGCACCGCAAACGGCAACTTATCAATAATAACGCAGCTTAACTGGTCGCCCGGTACGTCGACGCCCTGCCAGAAGGCGGAGGTCGCGAAGAGAATGCAGTGAGGCGTCTTGCGGAATTCCTCAAGCAGCGCCATGCGCGGGCCGGTGCCCTGGAGCAGCATGGGGTATTCGAGCTCGAAGGAGACGCGGTCGTAAATCTGGCGCATCTGCTGGTAGCTGGTGAAGAGCACAAAGGCGCGGCCACGGCTGGCGCTGAGGATGCGGACGATTTCGTCGCTGGCGGCCCCAATATACGCGGGGCTCGTGGGGGCGGGGAGGTGCGTGGGGGCATAAAGCAGGGCCTGTTCCCGGTAGTCGAAGTGGCTGGGGACGATGAGCGTGCGCGCGTCTTCAAGGCCGAGGCGGGCCTTGACGAAATCGAAGCCGCCGGCGACGGCGAGCGTGGCCGAGGTGAGCACGGCGCAATCGACTTTGTCCCAGAGATGACGGCGAAGAACACCGGCGACGTCTATGGGGGTGGCCTGGAGGAAGACGCCTCCACGGCCGCGGCGTTCGATCCAGTGGACGAAGCCGGGGTCTTCGCCTTCGATGAGGAACTGGAGCGAGAGGCGCAGTTCGGCGGCGCGGCGGAAGAGCGGAATCACTTCCTGCGGGGCTTCCTGAATGAGTTTGAGATGGCTCATCAGGAGGTCGAAGGCGGCGAGCAGATTTTCGTAAGTTTCGCGGTGCTGGTCTATGAATTCGGCGCGGCCGGTGAAGCTGGCGCGGCCGTCTCTCTGATCCCCTCCAGCACCACCGGGCAGTTGGCCGAAAAAGTGGAGGGCGATCTCGTCGAGACGGATGAGGATGCGATCGAGCTCTTCGGAGCCGAATTTGCGGGCGCGGGAGAGGATGGCGATGTCGCGGCGAAGGTCCTGCACGCGATAAGTGCTGACGGCGAAGCCGAAGTACTGGCCGGCGGTGTCTTCGATGTCGTGCGCTTCGTCGAAGATGACGGAGTTGTAATCCGGCAGGATTTTGGCCTGGTCGTCGCGGCGCACGGCGAGGTCGGCGAAGAAGAGATGGTGGTTGACGATGACGATATCGGCTTCGGCGGCGCGCTGGTGCATGAGGGTGATGAAGCAGCGCTCGAACTGCTTGCACTTCGAGCCGGCGCAGAGTTCGGAACGGGCATCGATTTTCGCCCAGGCGGTGCTTTGCTCGGGCAGAGTGCGGATTTCGGCGCGGTCGCCGATGGCGGTTTCTTTCTCCCAGTTCTGGATGATCTGGAAGTCGGCGACTTCTTCGAGTCCGGTGAGAACGGGGGAATTTTCGGCCTCGTAAATCTTCTGGCGGCAGGCGTAGTTGCTTCGGCCCTTCATGTAGCAGACGCGCAGGGGACGGCCGACGACTTTCTCGAGGAAAGGAATGTCGCGGAAGAAAAGCTGCTCCTGCAAGGCTTTGGTGCCGGTTGAGACGACGATGCGTTTTTCCGAAAGCAGCGCGGGAACGAGGTAGGCCAGCGTCTTGCCGGTGCCGGTGCCCGCTTCGACGATAAGTTTGCGGCCTTCCGTGAGCGCGCTTTCGACGGCGAGGGCCATCTCGACCTGACCGGGGCGCGATTCGAAGGCGGGATGCGCCTTTTCGAGAGCTCCGCCCGGCAGGAAGAAACGCTTCAGAGAACTGCGGCGGGGCGGCGGCGGCGGGGCGGCTTTGCCTTCAGCCTGGCCAGCCAGGGGGCTCATAGTTGATATCATGACAGTTCATGCCGAATGAAAGCCCTGCGATCGTCATCGTGGGACGGCCGAACGTCGGCAAATCCACCCTGTTTAATCGAATTACCGGACAGCGCCGGGCCATTGTTGGAGATGAGCCTGGGATCACGCGGGACCGTCTGCAGGCTCCCGCAACCTACGAGGGCCGGCGGTTTGAGCTGATCGATACGGGCGGAATTGTCGTCAGCGACGACGAATACATCCCGAGTCAGATCCTGAAACAGGCCAAAGTGGCGCTCGAAACGGCGTTCCACGTGGTGTTTCTGGTGGACGGACGGGCGGAACTGACTTCGAGCGACCGGGAACTGGCGGCGATGCTGCGGAAGCTCGGGAAACCCGTAACGCTCGCGGTCAACAAGGCCGACACCGCCAAGCGGGAAGATCTGGTCCACAACTTTTATTCGCTGGGAATTAAGGATGTCTTTCCGGTCTCGGCCGAGCATGGGCTGGGGATGGATGAGTTCCTCAATCACATTACGACCGGTATTCCGGAGGATCCGCCGGAGACGCCGGAGCATGGGATCCGCGTTGCGATTATCGGCCGGCCAAACGCCGGGAAATCGACGCTGCTGAATGCGCTGACGGGCGAGGATCGGGCTATCGTTTCGCCTATTGCGGGCACGACGCGCGATTCGATTGACGAGACGGTGGAGCGGGACGGGACGAAGTTCGTTTTCATCGATACGGCCGGGATTCGACGCAAGGGCAAGACCAAGCTCATGGCGGAGAAGCTGAGCGTGGTGATGGCTCGGCGCAATATTCGCATGGCCGACGTGGTGATTGTGGTGATGGATGCGAGTGAGGGCGTGCTGGGGCTTGACGCCACGATTGCCGGGTATGCGCACGAGGGCGGACGGTCCGTGATTCTTTGCGTCAACAAGTGGGATTTGATTTCCACCGGCAAGAAGAAAGAGTTCGAAGAAAATGTTCGATATCATTTGAAGTTTCTCGAATACGCTCCGATCGTTTTCCTTTCCGCGCTGGTGGGCACGGGTGTTCAAAAGCTTTTCAGCCTGATCAAAGAGTGCTACGAATCGGCCACGAAACGGGTGACTACCGGGGAGCTGAACCGGTTTGTCGAGACGCTGCATTTCGACGAGCGCAGGGTTCTGTATATTACTCAGCCGACGGTGCGGCCGCCTTCGTTTGTCCTGTTTACGGATAAAGCGGGGCCGCTGCATTTTTCGAATGAGCGGTACCTTGTGAATCAGCTTCGGAAGCGGTTTGGATTTATTGGGACTCCGATTGAGATCAAGATCCGGGGGCGTACGCCTAAGCGGGACCGGCCGGCTTTGAAGTAGGGCTGCTTGGACCTCCCAACGGGTTTTCGACCCCACGGCGGACCCAGCGCCGGGTTGTCGCCGGGTTCTGCTGGGTTCTGGCCGGGATCGTTCCGGGGATCGTTTTCCGAGCCTGGAGATTTGTTTTCAATGAATTCCCGGGTTTGATCGCGATATTTTTAGCTGCTGGCTTTGCCTGACGGTTTTTTGGGAGTTCACCGAAGTGCGGCTGGCGATGGCGGGCCATGGCGATGCTTTCGACGAGTTGGCTTTCGATGTCGGATTCAGGGTGGAATTCGGCACGGAGCGCGTCGAGGAGCCGACGGAAGTGAGCCTGTTTTCCGATAAGAATGCGACTCTTCTGCATAGTTCGGCTTCATTGTGAGGGGGCGGGGCTGGAAACAGGGTCGGATCAACCGGCGGCGTGTCTGAGTCCGGCTTTTGATTTGAGGCGGATGGGGTGTGGAAATGTTTATTTTCTGGGCGCGTGACTGGTTGAACGGTGGTTTGTTGTGCGCTCCCTCGCGTCCGCCCGCGTGCATGAAGGATTCTATGACATCAGAGGGCTGGGCTCGGCGGGGTTTTTCAGGTCGCGCAGCGGTTGAAGGCGGTCTTGCAGGAGTCGTGGTCTTTCCAGCCGGAAAAATCCGGGATGTAGAAGCTTCGGATCTCTTTGGCGAGATCGTGGCCGATATGTGGTTGGCTGGATGCTTGCCGACGGCGAGAGCGCGGAACGGGCCAAAAGGCTGATTGCGGACACCTGCGGGAAGCTGACGATCCATGCGGGCCAGGGTTCGTCGATGACATCCAAACTCGGCGCCTTCTGATGGCGGATCCTGGGTCTTACCAAGACCCACAGCAGCCCCCACTTCTCCGGCGACAACCCGTAATACAGGCCAGGCTTCCCGGAACGCTTTGGGTCGCTCCAGGATGCCCGTTCGTTTCTCAGGAGTTTTCGCCTGGTATAACGATGAGCACGGCCATTCCGGGCTCGGACTTCTTTCTCCGGCTGTGGTTAAAACTCAGTAAATTATGATTCGAGGTGTCTCAAACACGTTGACACGCGCCGCGCTCAGCGGCACCAATTTCGGCGGCAGGAGTCATGTACGATCATGCAATTGATGAAACAGCCCGGTTACCTCGCGCGCCTCTCGGTTGGCGGAAAAGTCGAAGGTTCGGCAATCCTGGTTCGCCCCGATGTC
>JBDUBZ010000425.1:0-2697 GCA_040003745.1 Terriglobia bacterium | reverse complement strand
TCGCCGCCCCGCGTGCGCGCCGTGGAAAGCAGTTCGAAGAGACTCGCGCGGCCGAAGAGATCTAGATCCACCGCGTAGGGATGGTGAGGATCGATAAACCGCTCGCCCGATTCTCCTTTGCCCTGCCAGGCATGATCGAGTCTCGCCAGGCCGTTTTCATGGAAACGGACGGAGCGGCGCAGGCGTTCCGCGACTCGATCGATACGCGAATGCCAGGCGACAAGCGCGATGAAACCGGCGGCGGGAAAGGAGATGGTCCAGAGGGCAACCTGGCTGCGAATGGCGAGCCATATCAGCAACAGCGCGATGGCCGTAAACAGCAGCCGCAGATAACTGATGCGGTTGCGCCGCGCGATAAGCGCCGCCAGTTGAGCGTTCCGGTCCGCCAGCCTTTCGAGATAGATCTGCCGCGGCGCGGCGTTTTCACTCACGTAACGCCAAGCTTACCGGACCCGGTGCGGCGGACAGCGGCTGGCGCGTCATATTCTGGAAAGGATGAAAATTTCCAGTGTGCGCCCCCTCGTCATGGGCACTCCATGGCGCAATCTGACTTTCCTGATCGTAGAGACCGATGAAGGCATTACCGGCCTCGGTGAAGCGCGGATGATCAACAACACCGACGCGCTGCTGGGCTATATTGCCGAAGCGGCTCCGCGCTATGCCATCGGCAAAGATCCTTTCGATCGCGAGCTGATTGTGGATAACATGCGGCGTCACGATTACAGCCGCGCGGGCGAGGTCGCCATGAGCGGCATCGCGCTCATCGAAATGGCCTGCTGGGACATCATGGGCAAGGCGCTGAACCAGCCCGTCTACCGGCTGATGGGCGGCGCGGTGCGGCCGAAAATCAAAGCCTACGCCAACGGATGGTACACCGTCGAGCGGACCCCCCAGGAGTTCGCCAAGGCTGCAAAGAAGGTGGCGGACCGCGGGTACCTGGCGGCCAAGCTGGACCCGTTCGGCGCGGGATTTTATGAGCTCGATCGTGCGGAACGGCTGAAATCGATTTCCCTGGTGGAGGCCGTGCGCGCCACGGTCGGGCCGGACTTCGATATTTTCGTCGAGATGCATGGCCGGTTTAATCCCGCAACCGCGATTCAGATGGCGAAGGAACTGGAGCCGTTTGCGCCGGGGTGGCTGGAAGAGCCGACGCCGCCGGAGAATCTGAAAGCCCTGAAAAAGGTCGCCGACGCGGTAACGACGCCGATCGCGACGGGTGAACGCATCCATACGCGCTGGGAGTGCCGCGAGTTGTTTGAGTTGCAGTGCTGCGATATCGTGCAGGTCGATCTCTCGCACTTTGGCGGCATTTCGGAAACGCGCAAGCTGGCCGCGTGGGCCGAATCGTATTACATGCTGATGGCGCCGCACAACGTTTGCGGACCGGTGGCCACGGCGGCCAATGTGCATCTGGCGGCGACGATTCCCAACTTCAAAATTCTGGAGCATTTCAACGATTTCGCGGATGCGTGGGTGAAGGAGTCGGTGGATGGTTATCCGGAGGTTGTGGATGGCTATTTCAGCCTGCCGGACAAGCCTGGCCTTGGCATTACGCTTCGGGAAGAGTTCGTTCGGGAGCATCCCAGGGAGAACGTTCACTTCAATCTGTTCGCGGACGATTGGCATAAGCGGCAGGTCAAGGCTGGGTAAATGTGATCAGGGAGTGGCGGCCCGGCAGCGATTCTGAAGTCGCGCGGGATCTGGACATGTTGGCGGACTTACTGCACGCGTGCGTGCATGCGGGAGCCAGCGTCAATTTTGTGCTGCCGTTTTCCGTTGAGGACGCGAAGCGCTGGTGGATTGCCAGCGTTCTTCCCGAGGTCCGAAGCGGAAGACGGCGGGTTTTGATCGCGTGCCGTACCTCCGAATCAGGCGCATCGTGCGGATGTAGCGAAGTTGCTGGTGCATCCAGAGGCCAGGAGGCGCGGCATCGCCCGAGCGCTCATGCTTACGCTTGAGGACGTTGCGCGAGATGAAGGGCGATCTCTGCTCACGCTTGATACGGTCACCGGAAGCAGCGCCGAGCCTCTCTATCTATCGATGGGCTATACGCTCGCAGGAACGATCCCGCGCTATGCGAGGGCCGCTGCGTCGCCGGACCTCGAAAGCACCAGCGTCATGTACAAAGAATTGCCGTAAGCGGAGTGACCATCTTCTGGCGACTAACGGCGGCGGTGACTTTCAGTTTGCCGGACGCGCCACCGACATGGGCCAGGCGAGAAGGTGTGCGAAGGGATTTATCTCCAGTTTTGGGGTCAATCAGCCAGACGCCAGTCAAACCGCCGACTCTCTGCCGCTAATGTTGGTGGCGCGCATGCTCATCGCGCCTTGCTCCCACGCGATGAAGCCCTTGCCGGAAGCCCGCTTTCTACGCTTTCTCGAGCACAAGATGGGTCGCGTATTCCGAAGGCTTGCTTTCGGTTATCGAAAGCCCCAACGCATGAAGGTCCAGCCCATCGAACAGCAATTCCCCTTGACCGAGTAGAACGGGTACCGACGCGATGTGCAGAGAGTCGATCAGGCCCGCTCTTAGATACTGCCGCACTGTGGCCACGCCGCCTCCGATCTTGACGTCTTTGGTGCCGGCAGCCTTCTTCGCAAGTACCAGCGCCTCCTCGAATCCGCCCGTCACAAAGTGGAATGTGGTTCCCCCTTCCATCACCAGAGGTTCACGCTTGTAATGCGTGAGAACGAAGG
>JBDUBZ010000152.1:0-9051 GCA_040003745.1 Terriglobia bacterium | reverse complement strand
AATGCTTTGATTGAGGATTTCATGATCGCGGCCAACGAAATTATGGCCCGGATTTTGAAAGCGAGCGGCGCACCTTCTCTTCGGCGTGTTGTGAAGACTCCAGTGAGGTGGCCGCGAATCGTCGCGCTGGCAGCCGAACAAGGCGAACAACTGCCGCCTGAGCCCGATTCCGCCGCTCTGAGTAAGTTTCTGGAGAAGCGCAAGGCGGCGGATCCCGTCCACTACGCCGACCTCTCGCTCGCCGTCGTCAAGCTGATGGGCCCGGGGGAGTATGCCGTGACCCGCACGGGAGATCCGGACCAGGGCCATTTCGGTCTTGCCGCCCCGGACTATACGCACTCAACGGCGCCGAATCGCCGCTTCGCCGATCTGGTCACCCAGCGCCTGATCAAGGCCGTGCTGGTCAAAGCGCCCCCGCCCTATCTTGATACCGACCTCGAAACGATCGCCCGCAACTGCACGCTGAAAGAGGACGCCGCCCGCAAAGTGGAGCGTTCCATGGGCAAGCGCGTCGCCGCCGTGGCCATGCAGAGAAGGATCGGACAGAACTTCGATGCCGTGGTCACCGGCGTTACTCCCAAAGGTGTATTCGTGCGAGTGACAGACCCCCCCGTCGAAGGCCTTCTCGCGCAGGGTCATGACGGAGTCGATGTGGGCGACCAGATCCATGTGAAACTGATCGCCGCCGATCCGTTCCGGGGCTATATCGACTTCGCGCGGATTTAGCCCATGATCGAGTCTCCAGCCGGCGCGGATCGCGGCGTGGCGCTGCGTTTGAAAAATGTTCGGCGGACGTTCGGCGACCTGGTAGTCATCGACGATCTGACGCTCGATGTGGTAGCGAGTGAGTTTCTTGCCATCCTTGGTCCATCCGGCTGCGGGAAATCCACGCTGCTGCGCGTAGTCGCACGGCTGAATGAGCCTGACGGCGGCACGCTGAATATCACCCCTGCCGATTCGAAATTCCAGACCGCGTACGTCTTCCAGGATGCCCACCTGCTGCCGTGGCTCACTGTGCGGGAGAATGTTGCGCTGCCGCTGGAACTCACCGGCGCGGACCGGACTGAACACCATGCGCGCGTCAGCCGCGTGCTCTCTGAAGTCGGGTTGACCGAGGCCGAAACACGCTATCCTTCGCAGCTTTCGGGCGGGATGCGAATGCGGGCGTCGCTGGCGCGCGCCCTGGTGACCGAGCCCCGGTTGCTGCTGCTTGACGAACCGTTCGGCGCGCTCGATGAGATCACGCGGTTCCGTCTTGACGTGCGGCTGCGCGAACTCTGGATCGAGCGCGGCATGACCGTGATCTTTGTGACCCACTCCATTACGGAAGCGGCGTTTCTGGCGAATCGCGCGGTGGTGCTGACGCGCCGGGGGTGCCATATCCGGCTCGACCGCCGACTGGCGCTGCCACAGGTTCGCGACAACGAGCTTCGCCTGAGCCGGCAACTCGCCGATGAGATGCACGCTCTGCTCGGCGCGATGGAGGAAGAAGGCTGAAACATGAATAAGAGCTCGCGGAAAGCAATTCTCGCCGCAATGCCGTTCCTCGTGGTGACGATCGCACTCGAAGCGCTGGTGCGCGCCGGCTGGATCAAAGCGTTTCTGGTACCGCCTCCAAGCGGAATCTTCATTACGATCGTGCGCGATTGGCGGGAACTCTTCGAGGCTCTCGCAATGACGTCGGAGGGCGCGGTGCTGGGGTTTGTGCTGAGCACCCTCGCGGGTATCGCGATTGCCGTTTTTCTTTCGTCGTCGCGGGCCATCCAGGAAGCGTTTTATCCCTATGCCGTTTTCTTCCAGACGGTGCCCATCATCGCGATCGCGCCTCTGCTTGTCATCTGGTTCGGCTACGGGATGCGCACGGTGGTTGCCTCCGCTTTTATCGTGTCGATTTTCCCGGTGATCGCCAACACCCTGAGCGGCATTCTCTCCACCGATCCGGCACTGTGCGACCTCTTCCGGCTGTACGGCGCGTCGCGCTCCGTGACCCTTTGGAAGCTGCGTTTCCCGGCCGCACTGCCGCAGATACTCACGGGCCTCCGCGTTGCCGGGGGGCTCGCCGTCATCGGCGCCATCGTGGGCGAATTCATCGGCGGTCAGGGCCTGGGCTCTGTAATCGACATTGCCCGGACCCAGCAGCGCACGGATAAGGTTTTCGCGGCGGTGCTGCTGGCCTCCGTGTTAGGGCTGGCTCTTTTCGGCGCGATCAACGTTGTGAGCCGGGTGGTGCTGCGGCGCTGGCACGTGTCGGAACAAGCCTGACCCGCCATGGCATCCCGCATAATCGAAACAGTGAGCCTTGCGCGCCGAAGTTTTCTGAAGATTATCCCTGTTGCCGGCATGCTCGCCGCCTGCGGTACGGCGAAGAAGATCCGGCTGGCGCTGAACTGGAAGCCGGACCCGGAATTCGGCGGCTTCTATGCGGCCGACTATGCGAAGCACGGCCTCGATGTAGAGCTTCTTCCCGGTGGCGCGGGCACCCCGACCGTACAGATGATCGGGGCTGGATCGGCCGAGTTCGGCATCGTATCGGCCGATGAAATTCTGCTGGCGCGCGATCAGGGTAACGATGTGGTGGCGCTTTTTGCCGCGTTCCAGAACAACCCGCAGGGGATTATGGTACACGCTTCGAGAAAGCTGGAATCCATCGGTGACGTATTGAAGAGCGGCACGCTGGCCATTCAGAGCGGCCTCCCCTACGCGCGGTTGCTCCGGAAACAATTTGGTTTCGACCACGTAAAAGTGGTGCCTTCACCCGGCGGCGATTTGACGGCGTTCCTGAACGATGAGAATTTCGCCCAACAATGCTTCGTAACGGCCGAACCCCTGCTGGCGCGGCGCCGGGGAGTGGATGTGAAGGTCTTCCCGGTTTCGGACATCGGCTACAACCCCTACACTACCGTTCTCGCAACGAGTGGCGATCTGTTGCGCAGGAATCCGGACATGGCCAGGAATATGGTGACGGCTGTACGCGAAGGTTGGCGCAGCTATCTGGACAATCCCGCTCCCACTAACCAGCGGATGCACGCGTTGAACCCGACCATGGACGCGGCCAGCTTCGCTGAAATCGCGGAGGCGCAGAAGCCTCTGGTCGAAGCAAACGTACTCGGCGCAATGACGAAAGAACGCTGGAACACGCTGGCGGCGCAACTCAGGGACCTGGGCGATATCAAGCAGGCGGCTCCCGCCGAGCAGTACTTCCGCAGTCTGTAACTACAGAGAATGGCCCAGCCAGAACATCGCCTTCTTGCGAACTTCGGAGTCGGCGTGGGGCTTGGCCACATTGGTCAGAAGAGGCTCCGGATCGCCCTTGGATGGCATTCGCGATCACTTCCCGTGTCTGCACCTGTGTCTGACCGGAAAACGAGCCCATAATGATACTGATCAGCGCCGAAAGTTTCAGACGTGGCGGCAGAGTCCTGCGCGGACACACAAACCGATGCCCAATTCCATGCGTTTCACTCTCATCGCAATCACCGTGATTTTTGTCGTTGTCGGCGGCTATCACCGCGTCCTTTCCCAGCAATCCGGCGAACGCCTCGACCGAACACGGGAAGGCTGGCCTCTGCTCATAGGGATCCGCCTGCTTGGCCTGCTGACCATTCTGTCCACCGGGGCTTTTCTGTGGAAGCCTGGCTGGTTTGAACGGACTGCGTGGCCAGTGCCCCTGGGCATAAGATGGATCGGGGCCGCAGGTTTTGCCGGCGCCGTTGCATGGTTGCTTTGGATGTTCCACACCCTCGGACGAAACCTCACCGACACTGTAGTGGTGCGTCGCAATGCGTATTTCGTCAAGTCTGGCCCATACCGATTTGTCCGGAATCCGATGTATACCGGTGTCCTGATGGTTGGTCTGACCTTGGGCGTGGCAATCGGGACCTGGCTCGTTCCCCTCTCAACGGGCATCATGTTCATCCTTCTCGCGCTCCGTACCCGCATAGAGGAACGCTATCTGATCGAACGCTTCGGTGACACCTACCGGCATATGAAATGCACTGGCCGCTTCTTCCCCACCGCCGCCCGCCAGGCGGAAGAAGAGCGAAGGTAAACCCAACTTGTTGTTTTAACGGCTCTTGAGAACCTGAGTAAAGTAATCGAGCGCACGCGGATCCTGCGACTGGCCCAGCCAGAACATCGCCTTCTTGCGAACTTCGGGGTCAGTGTGGGTCTTCGCCACATTGATCAGCAGGGGGACGCCCTGATTGTCCGGCAGCTGTTTGAGCGCGAATACGGCCTGAATTTTCACCTGCCGCTCCGGATCGTTCTGGACGGCATTGGTGATCACTTCCTGTGCCTGGGCCTGTGCCTTGGACGCCAGCCAGAAAAGGGCCCTGCTGCGAATGCGAGCGTCTTTGTCATTTTTTGCCGCCTCGATCACAGCAGCCATACCGCCCGGGTCGGTGCTCTGCGCCAAAGCGAAGACCACCTGCTCCCGAACCTTCTCACTCGGGTCGCTGGTAAGCACGCGCTTCAGAACCTCCACGCCATGTGCTCCGCGCGAGTTCCCCAGCCAGAGCGCGGCCTTCTCGCGAACGCGCTCGGGCTGTGCTGATTCCATAAGTTCGTCGAGCGCCCGCTCGGACGCGGGTCCCGCATGCAGACCGATGCCAAGGATCGCCGTGTCTGGATGCCTCCCCGTCACCTGCGTTTTGAGCCACCTGACGCTTTCATCCGCAGGCACGGCGTTGAGCCAGTAGAAAGGCACCCCGCCGCCATCGAACCGGCAGTCGGGCGAGGCCAGCTGAAGCTTTTCAACCTGAGCGTTCTCGACCCGCACCATGACAAGGACGGCGACCTGGCCTTCCAGCCGAACAGGCGCCACTGTCGAATGGTCGTTCTGGTTCCCGTTCGACCAGCACATGTCGCCGTGCCGCCCGGCTATGATCGGTTCCGACCATGCCGCCCAGAAGGGCCCCGTGCCGAATTGCGCCAACTGCGAAGGCAGTGAGCCCGCAAACTCGCGGATCTCGAGTTTGGCATTTTCCACCTGCGTCTGGGCGTTGAGGCCGAACGCGAGAGCCATCAGAAGCGCGGCGGGTTTCATTTCAGCAGCTCGATCATGTAGTCGGTCGCTTCTTTGCTGCGCATGGAAGACAGCCGCTCTACCATGTATCTCTTCATGACCGGATCGCTTTCCTTGCGCGACAGCTCGATGAGAAGTTTGGCGTCGCCGCGCGAGAACAGTCCGTTGACAATGTCTTTTTTCGTCTTGGCGTCGGTTTCCGAGGCATAGAGACCGGCGAGTGTTTCGGGCGGAGTGGAGCGCGACGTCGCAAAGCTCCGAACGGCTTCGCTTCTGACCCTTGGCTCTTTCTCGCTGCGAATCAGCTCGAGCAGCTTATCCGATGCGCCGGCGTTCGACAGACTGCGTATAATGCGCACACGGTTATCGACCGATGGTTCCGAAGTATAGAGCTGCATCAGCTGGTCGGCGGCGTGTAAATTGCCAAGCTGCGAGATCGCTTCCGCCCGCAGGGCTTCGTCTTTCTCGCTCTTCGCCAGATTGAAGAGCGGGTCTTTAGCCTTCGAAGTCATCAGTGCCCGAATGATTTCGCGCTTCACTGCCACGTCACCCGAACCACCGTAGACGGTCACCAGTTGCTGCTGGGCATCGGTCGCCCCGGACATTCCGAGATAGCGCACCGCTCTGATCTGCAGGTCCGGATTGCCCGCTCCTTTGGCGTAGTCGCTCAGAATCTGCTGTGAGCGCGTGGATCTGTTCTGCGTTAACACAAACATCGCGCGGTCCTTCACTTTGGGAGGGCTGTTCCCTTTAAGGATGCCTTCGAGCAAGGGAATGGCGCGCTCGGGATCGGCGCTCATCAGACTGTTTATCGCCATGAGCTTGATATCTTCATTGCTCTCCTGTGCCGAGGAAATGGCCTGCCCGGAGCCCTGCTTCACTTCCGCTTCGAGCGCCTGGGCGTCGTTCAGCCAGTGGCTGCCGGCATAGTCGCGGCGCAGTGCGGCCAGCGCTGCGAGAGCATCGTCCCGGCGCCCGATCCGGTTTAGCGCGTAAGCCTTCCAGTAGAGTGCGCCATCGGCGCGGGGGTTCTTTTCGTTGATCACGACGTCAAAGATCCGGACGGCTTCCTCGTACTGGTGGTCGTCGAGCGAGCGCGTCCCCCGGTCGTAGGCGCTGTTGCCCCGATCGATTCGGCCCGTCGTCTGGATCGAGATGCCCGACTGGAGCTGAAAGGCCAAATTCGACTTGACGCTTTGCAGATCCAGATTTATGTCTGGCATTGGAAGACCCTTCGCCGCAAACATAGTTTCCGTTTTGGCGAACCCCTCCTGCACTTTTTCCATGGCTTGCTGGGCGTCAATCTGCGGCGCGAAAGTAAAATTGTCGGACTGCGCAAATGCCGAGGCTCCCGCGAGTATGGCTGCAAAGAATGATGTTGTCCATCGATTCATGATTTCTGTCCTTGTGTGCGTAAATTCGCTTCGATAATTCGTACTTTGAAAAGGAGTGATTCGGACCCGATGCGCTCCTGTATCTCACGCGCATCATGGGCGTGAGATACCTCGGTCAGCAATCGCTCTAAATCGTCGACAAAGGTCAACGTGGAACTCGCGCCCCGGGTGGCCAGCGCCTGATGCAGCAGCCGCCCTTCCTCAACCAGATCGTGTGCGCGGTCCCGTTCCGTGGCGAACCCGGCCGACGCGGAATCGCTGTCGTTCGAGATCTCGGTAAGCAGTCTGCCGGCGCGATCCAGATGGTCTGCGAGCGAAATAGCCAGAATTCGTTCCCGCGCCTGGCGCGAGAGCCCGGTGGCGATGGGCGCCTGCGGGGCGCGGGTCGCCCGCCCCATCAGGAAGACGCCGGCCAGAAGCATTACTCCAGCTGCTATCGCGATCCATTGACGCATAAGCGGAGGCCGCGCAAACCCCCGGCGCTGGCGAGGGCCCGAAAGCTGTGGCGCAATCTGCGCCCATACACTGCGTCCGAATTCGGCCGGCGGCTCCGGCACTGAAAATTCGTTGCAGATGTTGAGTGTCTGCGCCAGCGATTCGGCCGCCGCCTGGCACACCGCGCATTCCCGCAAATGGGCGCGAGTGGTGTTGTCGATGCCCGGCTCCCGGTAATAAAGCAAAATCAGATCTTCTTCGGATATGTGATTCATCGCGACGCACTCATGGCCGGCCGTAAGGTCCGGCGCAGCTTCTGCACTGCTCGAAAAACGCTGTGTTTGGCCGCGCCGGGCAGTACGCCGAGCGCCACCGAAATCTCTTCAATCCCCATACCTTCGAAATGCCGCAGGACGAACGCCGCCCGCTCCATTCCGCTCAATTCATCAAGGGCCGGGCCCAGCATCGCGGCCACCTGACCGCTCAGCGCGATTCTTTCGGGTGAGGGCCCAGGGGAAGCGATGTGCTGCTGCGGGTCGGCCACGTCGGCGTCCGTCTCACGGCGCTTGCGGGAACGGATCAGATCCACTGAGCAGTTGGCGCAGATCCGGTGCAGCCAGGTGCCGAATGAAGCCCGTCCGTCGAAATTGCCAATCTGCTTCCAGGCCTTCAAAAATGTCTCCTGAGACACGTCTTCCGCGTCTATGGCGTTGCCGGTCATGCGAAATGCGAGCCGGTAAACAGGACGGGCGTGGCTCTCCACGAGTATCCGGAACGCGTCGTGATCGCCCCGCCGCGCCTTCTCAATGATTTGGATGTTATCCACCCGGCTGTCAGATTAGACTGTAGTGCGCTGCAGCGGTTAGGGAAACAAAAAACCGGTATGACTTGTAGTCACACCGGTTTGGATGCCACATACGGGTCAGGGGAGCCGCAGTGGAAGCAATAGACGCCGCCAGAGGAAGCGGGGGGGGCCACGTCCCTTTTTGCGGCGCCATTGTTGTGTTGTAAGTAAAACGGTTCAGCGGGTCTAAAGTTACGAGAATTTGTAAAAAAAATAAACCTCGACCCCGAAGCGAGTACCGCGCACTCGTCAAGCGCGATTACCCAGCAGGAAGTCGGGATTGCGAATTTAGATGCAGGTCAGGCCCGATATCGCGTTAAACGGGTTGGTGGGACAAGCGCAGGGTTTCGTTCCAATCAAGAATCCCGGCGGTAGCTCCTACTCTTTGGACCGACTGCGCTCCGACAGCGTTGGCAATGCGGGCGGCTTCGAAGAGAGGCAGTCCACGGTGCAGGGCGGCCAGAAAGCCTGCCGTGAAACAGTCGCCTGCTCCGGTAGTGTCGACGGCTTTCACGGCATAGCCCGGAACCACGGCGCCGTCGACCCAGCATCCTTTCGCACCCAGCTTAATGATTACGTGCTTTGCACCCCGATGCCGCAGAACCTCGGCGGCGCGATCCGGTTCGCTCACACCCGTGAGCATGTGCGCTTCCTCTTCATTCATCAGCGCGAAGTCGGTATAGGGCAGACTGGGAGCCAGTATCTTCATCCACTCACCTTCCGTGTCCCACTGCGCATCGAGCGAAGTGGACAGCCCGCCTTCCTTCGCGCGCCTGAGCAGGTCCGGTGCGATGCGGCGAAGGTGCCGCATGCGGAAGACCGCAGCCAGGTGGAAGTGGGTCGCATCGGCCGGGAGTTCGAAGGCGGTGAAGTGTTCAGCCGCGGCCCCCAGATGGTAGAGCAGCGCTCGCTCTCCATCGGGGCGGATGAGGCTGATAGCGGTAGAGGTGGGCGCGTCCACCTGCTGGACCATGCTGACATCGACCCCGGCTTTCGACAGGGTTTCGAGCAGAGTTCGCGCTGCCGCATCGCTCCCGGTTAAGGTCACGATGCCGACCGGAGTCCCCAGGCGGGCGAGCGTGTACGACGTACTGCCGGCATTGCCTCCCAGCTGCTGCTGAATGTTATCGACCAGCGTGGTCGCGCCCCATCGAGGCTCGGTGACAGGGTGCGCCAGAATATCGAGAACGAGGTTCCCGCAAACGACGATACGCCCGGTCATGCTGCCCTTGCCGCATAGACCAAGACCAAACTCGGCGGTGGTCTCTTCGCTCAACCCGCGCTCCGTGAGATACCGATGCGCGGTGTCGAGGTTTTGCAACGCGAAGCCGAGTGTTCGGCTTGTCGTCGTCCGC
>JBDUBZ010000151.1:0-9060 GCA_040003745.1 Terriglobia bacterium | reverse complement strand
AAGCGGCCCAGCTGTTCGGGCGACATGCCGATGCCGGTATCGGAGACCTGGAAGCAAATCCTGTCCGCAGCATCTTTAGTGTAACGGCGCGCTTCCAGCGTTACAGCACCGGCGTGGGTGAATTTGCAGGCGTTCGACAGCAGGTTGAGCAGGATCTGGCGGATTTTGGTGCGATCGGCGCGAATAGCACCGAGCGGCAAAGGAACGTTCAGCAGGAGCCGGTTGTCGTTTTTGCCGGCGAGACCCTGGGCTGTGTCGATGACCTCTTGTATAACCTGGGAAACCTCGAAGTGCTCGACAAAAAGATCCATCTTGCCGGCTTCGATCTTAGAGAGATCGAGGACATCGTTGATGAGCCCGAGCAGATGCTTGCCCGCGGTGTGGATTTTTTGGAGGTCACGATGGAGAGAGGCGTCGCCGAGATCCTCGACCTCTTCCTGGAGCATTTCGCTGTACCCGATGATGGCGTTCAGGGGAGTGCGGAGCTCATGACTTATGGCGGCGAGGAAATGGCTTTTCGCGCGGCTGGCGGCGTCGGCGGCATCCCTCGCTTCACGGAGTTCCTCATTGGCCAGCGTGAGTGCCGCGGCCATCTCTTCGGCGCGCCGGCGCCCGTGCATAAGCTCCTGTTCATAGCGCCTTCGTTCGCTGGCGTCGAACAGCGTGAAGCGGTTCAGCAGGGGCTTGCCGTCGGGGCCGGTCTTTTGGGTGGCGCTCAGGAGCAGGGGGCGCCGCTGTCCATCCTTCGCGACAAGATCGAGCGCGATTTCACGCGCGCTGCCGTGCATGCGCAGCAGAAGCGCGATGTGCGTGTCGTAGTAGATTTTTCCGGGGGTTGTCAACAGGGCTGAAAACCGGAGCTTACAGGCGACCTCGCCGCGGGTGTAGTCCAGCCAGTTGAGCAGGGTTTGATTGACCCTCACGATGAGCCCCGCCGGGTCGGTGGAAAGATAACCGCAGGGCGCGTGGTCGTAGAGTTCGTCGGCGCTTTCTTCCGGAAATGCCGTCGGCGGGTTGGGCGGGTCGGGGCTCAAGCGTTCGCCAGGTAGTCATTGATAGCGGCGGCGGTTTCTTCCGGGGCGCTGAGGTTGGGGCAGTGACCGGTGGCCTGCAATTGCACGAAGCGGCTGTTCGGCAGCGAGCGGTGAACGTACTCGCCGACCACGGTTGGCGCGATAGCATCTTCCGCGCATTGGAGAATGAGCACCGGGGTGCGAAGGCGCGCGAGGTCGGCACGGTTATCTGAGAGAAAGGTAGCGCGGGCGAAGTGCCGGGCGATAGCCGGGTCGGTGCGGCAAAAGCTTTCGGTGAGTTCCTGGCCGAGTTCGGGGTGGTCGGCATTGCCCATGATTACGGGGGCCATGGTGCTGGACCAGCCGAGGTAGTTGCTGTCGAGAACTTCGAGCAGACCCTCGATATCTTCGCGGTTGAAGCCGCCCGTGTAGTCGCCGGAGTTGATGTAGCAGGGGGAAGGCCCGACAAGTATGAGGTGCGAGAAGAGTTCGGGGCGGCGGATGGCGGCGAGGACGCCGATCATGGCGCTGACGGAATGGCCGACGAAGATGGCGGGCGGGAGTGCGAGTTCGGTCAGGATTTCGAGGACGTCGGTTGCATAGCCGTCGAGAGACCGGTATTTTGCGGGATCCCAGGCGGCGGGATCGGAGTGGCCGGCGCCTACGTGGTCGAAGAGGATGGTGAGATAGCGGCTGCGGAAAGCGGGTTCCACGTACCGCCACATGTTCTGGTCGCAGCCGAAGCCGTGAGCGAAGACTATGGGCGTTTGGCCTGAGCCGTGGGTGGTTACGCTGTTGCGGGTTGCGGCGGTCATGGGATTATCTTTTGATTTTCGCTCATGGATTGCTGTTCCGCGCTGGGCGCTACGGCGCGGGCACTACCACGAGCATCGGTGAGAACGATGGAGACCAGGATTCGTCAGACATCTGCTAAAGGCGCAGTCCGCGCGCTGAGGGTGGCCGCCGTTCATGGATTAAGTGGGGAAGTGCCGGTGCCCTCTTCCAATTCCTTTTTTCGGGTCCGTCCCCGAAATGCACGCTCGCGATCCTAAACTGAAAAGGGCCCGGATTCGATTGCTCGAATCCGGGCCCTTTGTGGAAGCGCGTGGACTGCTAGTTTTCGATTTCTACGGGGACACCCTCGTCCGGATATTGACTGTCGTAGAGGTAATAGCCGCCGTCCTCGTAATCGATGTATACGTTGTCGGTGTCATACCAGTTGGAACCCCAAATCGAGGGGTACGAATCCACAAAACGGAACATGTATCCGCCATACTGAAAGCGCGGATAGCCGCCGTAGAACTGCGGCCTTCCGATCCGGAAGAAGTGATTACGCCCAAAGGATGAATAAAATCGGGTCTGCGGAATCACATACCCGCGATACCCGCCTCTGGTTGACCAATTTCGTCCTCCATTCTGCCAACCCAGCGAGTTATAGCCCCCGTACGAGTTGCCGCTACGATATTGCTGATTTCGCAGGTTCTCATCCCGGTAGCTGCGGGCGTCGGGACGGTAATTCTGCTGACCGTAATTCTGCTGCCGGTAGTTCTGTTGTCCGTAATTCTGCTGCCGGTAATTCTGTTGCGGACTTTGCTGCTGGAAAGTCTGGGGCTGCTGATAGTTCTGCCTCTGCTGAGAGTTCCCCTGGCGTTGGAACTGCGGTGACGACTGGAAGCTGCCAGCGCGATTCTGGGTCGCCTGCTGTTGGCTTTGAAAGTCCTGGGCCGCCGGACGGCTCTGCATCTGCGAACGCCCCTGCGAGCTTTGAGGCTGAAACGAACGCGGTTGCTGCTGCTGGCGCTCCGACCGCTGAAAGGCGCGATCCCCGCCTCGGTCACGGCCGCGCTCCTGGCTCAATGCCGGAATCGCGCTCGCTGCCAAAATCAACAGTGCGGTGGTCGTTTTCGTCTGAAAGCTTTTCATGGGGGTGCCTCTCTTCGCTGTTTCTATTGCAGTCGGACGGCCCATTTGCAAGGCCAATGTTTCCAGTGAGTTGCCTTTAGGGCGGGCGTTGGGTTACGCAGAAAACGTGGTGCTTGCGGTGGTATTCAGCCAAACGACAAGTGAGCCTTCTGAGATTTGTGCCGAAATGGGAACCCGCTGAGGTTGACGTGTGCAGGACAGCCAATAGTTGTCCCCCTGAGTGCCTGAAACATTGAGCTTCATCACTCCATTTTTCGACTATTCCGTTCGGAAGACGACTTTTCCAGGCCCGCCTGGACCCTACCGCCGAGTCCGGCCACGGCGGTCATCGCTGAAAGCAATTTCATTGAGATTCTCCGCTGCCTTTTGACCGGATCGAAATGTGTCCCATGAAGATATCTGCAGGCCCGAAAATAAGCGTTTGTTCGCGGTGCGATTGCGACCGAGGCCATCGACCTGTTCAAAGAGAAGGGCTTGGATGAACAGCCAATCGACGACATCGTTGCTGCTGCCGGTCCGTCGCGCCGAACATTCCTTGCATTTCGAGGCGAAGCTCAGGTGCCGCGCGCATAGCGGAAGCTGACTCTTTCGGCCAAGCCTTACGTACCGCCTCTCGTTCTCTAAACTAAAGGCAACCGGCACATCATGTCCGCCGCGCGGAGTGCCATGGCCCGGCACGCCGACTCCTCAGCCGCAATCGCACCGCTTGGCGGTTCTCCGCAATGCTTGTGCCCTCGCTCTGCCAGTTCCGGCGAAAAACCGGCGGGCGGCGGCGTTGGATAGACTACCTGAAGCCTTCGCCCGCGCCAATCATCCAAAAGGTATGCCCGTTTCCCCTCCCCGGTTTTCCATTCTCGACTTGGCGCCGGTCCGCCTGGGGGGCAGCGTCGGCGAAGCATATCGGAACACCGTCGATCTCGCGCAGCACGCCGAGAAGTGGGGCTTCACGCGATTCTGGCTTGCCGAACATCACAACATGCCGGGAATCGCCAGCGCGGCGACGTCGATCCTGATTGGTCACGTGGCCGCTGGGACTTCGACGATCCGCGTCGGTTCGGGAGGCATCATGCTGCCCAACCACCCATCGCTCGTCATCGCGGAGCAGTTCGGCACACTCGAAACCCTCTATCCCGGACGAATCGACCTCGGTGTCGGTCGCGCGCCGGGGTCGGATGGGCTTGCCGCGCGCGCGCTGCGTTATAAGACAAGCGACGAGGAATTCCCCGGGCAGTTGGGCGAACTGCTGGCCTATCTTGCGCCCGCCGGACCCGGCCAACGGCTGATCGCCTACCCCGGCGCGGGAACGAATGTGCCGGTTTGGCTGCTTGGTTCGAGCACCTACAGCGCGCAACTGGCGGCGCAACTCGGATTGCCATTCGCCTTCGCCAGTCACTTCGCGCCGGCGCTGCTGTTCGAAGCACTCGAGATCTATCGGGCTGAATTCAGGCCGTCGCAATACCTGACCGAGCCTTACACGATCGCGGGGGTTCCCCTTGTGGCCGCCGAATCGGATGCGGATGCGCAAAAGCTCGCGACTTCGGCGCTGCAGCGGCATTTGCGGCTGATTCGCGGAGAGCCTATTTTCGTGCCGCCGCCGGTCGAGAGAATGGACGGCCTCTGGAGCGACGCCGAGCGGTTTGCCGTGGAATCCAGACTGGGTGCGGCCGTTACGGGCGGTCCGGCCACCGTGCGGCGCAAACTGGCGCAATTCCTTGCGAAAACCGGGGCCGACGAACTGATCTTTACTTCCGATCTCTATGACTACCAGATGCGCCTGCGATCGTTCGAGATTGCGGCGGAGGCCATGAAGTCGCTCATTCGGGAACCTGTCATCGCCTGAACGGGCCGAGTCCGGGAATGCGGGATGAAAACGCTCGCAAGTGGCGCCTGTTGTTGATATAAAATCGTCATACGAATGAAGCGGCAATCCATCCTGGCGATCGGCGCAGTCTTGTGGCAAGGTGCCATAACCGGCTTCGCCGCCAATCATGCCAGTACATTCGATAGCCGCATTGCTCCGCTGCTTACCAAATACTGCTCCGGCTGCCACGGTGCGAAGACGCCCCCTGCCGGCGTGCGGCTCGATTTCCGGAACGAGGTCGAGGCGCGGAAGTTCGCCGTTACGCAGGACGATTTCTGGAACCGCGTCGCAGGCCAGGTTTCGACAAAGCAGATGCCGCCTCCGGGTGTGCGGGCCAGGCCGACGGACGCCGAGCGCGCATCGATCGTCGAGTGGATTAACGGCGACGTACTGACGTCGAAGGGTCCACCCGATCCCGGACCCCTGATTGTCCATCGTCTGAACAACCGCCAGTACGCGAATACGTTGCGCGATCTGCTGTTTCTGCCAGCCGATTACAATGCCGCCGCCGACTTTCCGCCGGATGAGCGCGGCGATGGTTTTGACAACAACGCCGGGACCCTGACCATCTCTCCCGTCCTGATTGAAAACTATCTGGCAGCGGTCGAAAACGCGACCGTCGTAGCTCTGGGACTCGATCCAAAGGCAGCTCCCCAGGGGAAGGACGCGACATTAGCGGCCAAAAGCAAGCTGAACGAGCCGAGTGCCGCCCTGAGGGTGGATTTCGCCAACCGTCAGGAGAAAATCCGGCTCAACCTCCAGGCATTCGCCCCGCGGGCTTTCCAGCGCCCGGTTTCGAGCGCCGAGATCGATGGCCTGATGAAGTTCGCCGCCCTGTCTTTCGCCCATGCCGGAGAGTCTTACGACCAGGCGACGGCTCTGGCGATTCGGGCCGCGCTGATGTCGCCGGAGTTCCTTTTCCGCATCGAGCGCGATCCGAATCCCGATGGCTCCGGCAAGGTTTTCGAAATCACGGAGTACCAACTCGCCTCTCGTCTGTCTTACTTCCTTTGGAATACGATGCCGGACGACGAACTCTTCGTAGCCGCCCGCGATCACAAGTTGCGATCGACGCTCGACCAGCAGATTGCGCGCATGCTGCAGGATCCGAAGGCCATCTCTCTGACTAAAGACTTTCTTGGACAGTGGCTGGAGATTCGGGGCATGCGCGAAGTGACCAACACGCCAAAATCTTTGCTCGATGCCATGCAGGGGGAGACTGAGCATTTCTTCGACTACATCGTGCGGAACGACCGCAGCATCATGGAGTTTCTCGATTCCGACTACACATTCGTCAATGAGGAATTGGCGAAGCTCTATGGCATAACGGGTGTTTCCGGTGAGGGCTTTCAAAAGGTGCAGGTTGACCGGGGCCAGCGCGGCGGGATCTTCACCCAGGCCAGTTTTCTGACGCTGACTTCAAAGCCGCTGGGGGATTCACGGCGCACGTCGCCAGTCTTACGCGGCAAGTGGATTCTCGAAAATATACTGGGCCAAACCGTTCCGGCGCCTCCACCGAACGTGCCGGAGCTGAAACTCGATACAAACAAGGAACTGAAGGGAACGGTTCGCCAGATCTTTGAGCAGCATCGCGCAGATCCAGCCTGCTCCGGCTGTCACGCGCGCATGGATCCATATGGATTCGCGCTTGAGAACTATGACGGATACGGCGCATGGCGTCAGAAGGATAACAACATCGACGTCGATCCTTCGGGTGCGATTAACGAAAAGTCATTTAAAACGCCGGTCGAGTTCCGGGCCATACTGGCTGAACGGAAAGACGAGTTCCGCCGCGCGGTTGTACGCAAGGTGCTGGGTTACGCGCTGGGGCGGGGCATTCTGAGTTCCGACCGGGCGACGATCGATACCATCTGTGCGAGCGTGAAAGCGGACGGCGACAAGTTTTCGAGTGTCGTTACCAACGTTGTGAAGAGCTACCCATTTCAGTACTCGCGCGGCATGAAGGGCCTGATAGCGGAAGACACCCCGGCTGGCGTTTGGTTTGATCCGGCGCCTGACAGGCCCGCGCCAGTCCCGGAGCCGGAGCCACCGCCCAGGGTGCGGCCGGTCCGGAGTCCGGTGGCAGCAGATGCGGCTGGTACGGTCAAATGAAAACGAAGCGCATACTGGAGACACGATGATTCGGAAAGCATTACCGCGCCGGGCATTCCTCAGGGGCATCGGTCAGGGAGCCGGGGTGACCATAGGGTTACCGCTGCTTGAAGCCATGATCCCGGGCAGCCTGATCGGTTCTCCGCAGGCCGCAGCGCAGGCCCAGCAGGTTGCCGCGCGCAATCGCCTGTTGATTCTCTACTATCCGAATGGAATCCATACTCCGAACTGGTATCCGGCGGCTCCGGCAACCGAAGTACTCAGCACATTAGCGCCCGCGCAGTATACCGACTACCCTCTGTCTCCCGCTCTGCAGCCGCTCGAGCGGCACCTGAAAGATTTGCTGTTGATCGGCGGGCTCAGTGTCCCGCTCGCGAAGCTGGATAAGAACGGGGATCACGCCAAGGCGATGTCGTGTTATCTGACCGGCGTACGTATCAAGATGACGGCGACCGATGACATTCAGTCCGGAATCTCCGCCGATCAGATCGTTGCCAATGCAATCGGCCATCAGACGCGGTTTCCATCTTTGGAAATGGGCCTCGATTACGGGCGCATGGAAGGCGGCTGCGATCCGGGCTATGCCTGTATCTACTCGAACAACGTCTCCTGGAAGAACCAGACCACACCCGCCATCAAGGAAGTAAACCCTCGCATCGTGTTCGACCGGCTGTTCGGGAATGCCGCGCAATCGGACCACCAGCGGGAGAAGCGGGACCAGCAGGAAACTTATAACCGCAGCATCCTCGATTACACGCGCGAGAGCCTCAACCGCATCAATAAACAGCTGGGCAACGGCGACAAGGTTCGCGTGGATGAGTATCTGACCTCCATCCGCGAGATCGAGCGCCGCCTGGATGCGCCGCCCTCCGATGAGAAGCTGCCGGAGGGCGTGGTGCGTCCGACGCGCGTTCCGGAGACCTTCAAAGAGCATTTCCAGTTGATGGCGGACCTGCAGATTCTTGCCATCCGGCAGGACATCACGCGCGTGAGCACGTTCCTGCTGGGCGTGGAACAGAGCCGCCGGACCTACGCCGAGATCGGGATCCCGGAAGAGCACCATGGGTTGACTCACCATGCCGGAAATCCGGAAAAGATCGCCAAGGTTTGCAGGATCGACAACTACTGCGTGCAGCAGTTCGCATACATGCTGGACAAGATGAAGGCCATCAAAGAAGGCGACGGCACGCTGCTCGACAACTCAATGGTTTTGCTCGGCAACGGCAACGGAGACGCAGCCCGGCACGACCATCAGAACTGCATGACCATTCTCGCCGGCAGGGGCGGAGGGTCTCTCACGCCCGGCCGCTATCTGAAATACGACGGTGTTGTGATGTCGAACCTGTGGCTTTCGCTGATGGACCGGATGGGTGTTGAAGTGGAACGCCACGGAGACAGCACCGGGCGCCTCACAGGCCTCAGCGTCTGAGTGGCAGGCTAGACGTCGAGCGGGCCGGTACTGTCGCCGATTTTTTCTACTCCGATTTTTTCTACATTGACGCCGGCCTTATTGAGCACGGTCACCAACAGGTTTGACATGGGCGTGTCGAGCTTGTAAGCGAGGTGCTGCCCGGTCTGACGCGGATGCACTTCCGCGGGGTCAGGTGTGGTGGCGTTGTGCCACGAAATGGTGTTCTGAAAAAAACAATCGCTGGTATCGCAGGCGCCCTGAGTGGGAGGGTCCACGATCATTTCGATAGAGGGAACCTGTGTAGTCCTGCCGATCACGCGGGCCGCAAGCTGATCTGCCGACGTCGCGAGGCGAACCTCAATGTCGGGCCGGCTGCGGTCGTAGGCGTGAACCCCGCTAAGCCGGACCGCCGATGAGCGCGGGTGGTCGCCGGTGCCGTCTCCGAAGGTATCGGCCTGCAAATGAGAAAGTCCGCTCAACACGTTGACATGGCTGCGCACGGGTTCGAGCGGCTTCAGAATTGCCGGCAGCTCAAAGCTGCGCCCCACGGTCTTCGGTATCCACTGATCCTGGATTACGCCGTTCGCGATATAGATAAAGCCCAGCCGCGGCGTTGTTTTCAGCGCTCCGGCCGAGAGCGCTGGAACCATCGCATCGAGCAACGGCAGCGACACAACCGATCCCATGCCGGCTATCAAGTTCTTCGGCAGCCTGGCGCCGCGCAGGAGCGTCAGCGACGG
>JBDUBZ010000150.1:0-9077 GCA_040003745.1 Terriglobia bacterium | reverse complement strand
CTATCCGCGTCGGTGAGCATCGGCAGTGCGACGGCGCCTATCGGCTTGTCGCGTCGGCCCCTGGCTTTGCGGAAACCGCGCAAACCGTATCCATCGGTTCGCCTGTGCCGGTGGAAGTGACGATTACGCTGTCGGTTGCCGGCGCATCCACATCGGTTGAAGTTTCCGATGTTGCTGCTGGCGCTCTGGAACTTTCGCCGACAGCACACGGAACTCTGGACCGCTCCCTGCTCGATCGCCTGCCGGTGCAAAATCAGGCGACGGGCCTGAGCGAGATGGTGACCCGGACCACGCCGGGCGTTGCGGCGGACGGAAACGGATTCGCCCATCCGTTGGGGGAACACGCCGATACTTCCATTTCCATCGACAATCAGCCCATAACCGATCAACAGGCGAAGATCTTTTCCAACCAGATCTCAACCTCCATTGTGCAAACGATGGAGGTGATCACGGGAGCGCCGCCGGCAGAGTTTGGCGATAAAACCAGCTTGATTATCAACGTCACCACACAGTCCGGTCTCGGCAGAAACAAGCCCTTTGGTTCCTTGACCTCGGAGTATGGCTCGTTTGGAAGCTGGTCCGGCGGGTTGACGTATGGCGTTGGCTCACGCCACTGGGGCAATTTCGCCGCGCTCAATACGAGCGGCTCGGGAAGGTTTCTGGATACTCCCGAGTTCCAGCCGCTTCACGACCGCGGTAATGCGGAAGCGGTTTTCGATCGCCTGGACTGGCAGCCGAACAGCGCGGATAGCCTTCATCTCAATCTTTCCGCGGCACGCTCCTGGTTTCAGACGCCCAATACCTTCGATTCCCAGTCCGCAGGCCAGGACCAACGGTCGCAGATCCGGTCTTTCAATATCGCGCCAGGCTGGATTCATTTGATCAACCCGAACACGTTGTTTACGTTGAATCCGTTCCTCCGCTTTGACCGCGCCCAATACTTCCCGTCGGCGAACGCACGGTCGGACCTTCCCGCGACCCTGTCGCAAAGCCGCTACCTGACCAACATCGGTTTTCGCAGCGATCTGGCGTACTCCCACGGAATTCACAACGCCAAGGTGGGCGGCTCCTCGTGGCACACACTGCTGCGTGAGGATTTCCATATCGCCCTCACCGACCCCGCCTATAACCCGGTTTGCGTCAACAGCTCAGCAGGCGCCGTGACCGATTCCAGTCTGCTTTCCGGGAATCAGTGTGTGACCGCGGGCTATCTGCCGAATCCGAACTTCATCCCCAACCTGCTGCCTTTCGATCTTTCGCGCGGTGGCGGCCTCTATGGCTTCCACGGCGCCGCGGATGTCAAAGAGAATGCCCTCTACGCGCAGGACGCGATACGCCTGGGGAGGTTAACGCTGAACCCAGGCTTGCGCTACGACCGCTACAACGGTCTGAGCCGGGCCCATCAGCTTCAGCCCCGCCTGGGTGCGGCGTATCGCACTCCCTGGACCAACACCATTCTTCGTTTGTCGTACGCCCGCCTTTTTGAAACCCCCTACAACGAAAACCTGATTGTGGCCAGTGAAGCCGCAGGCAGCGCGCAAACCACGAATCCCTTCGGAACGTTCCGGTCGTCGCCACCGCATGCCGGCGAGCGTAATCAGTTCAATACGGGCTTGGCGCAGGCCTTTGGCCGCTACTTTTCGCTGGACGCCGATTACTTCTGGAAGTTCACCCATAACGCGTTCGATTTCGACAGTCTCTTCCTCACGCCCATCACCTTTCCAATCGGGTGGCGGAAGTCAAAAATCGACGGCCTTGCCGCCCGCATCACACTCGCGGAACTCCACGGATTCTCCGCTTATACCGTGATGGGACACACGCGGTCCCGCTTCTTTGGGCCGGAGACTGGCGGACTCGTGTTTAACAACGTTCCCGGCAGTGGTGTCTTCCGGATCGATCACTCGGAAGAGTTTCAGCAAACGACGTTCCTTCGGTATCAGTTCGCGAAAACCGGACCGTGGGCATCGTTCACATGGCGCTTTAACAGCGGTCTGGCGCTGCCTGGCGTGGCGCCTGACTTTGTGAGCGCCCTCCGGTTCACTGCGGACGAGCAGTCCCAGATGGGGCTCTTCTGCGGGAACGTATATGCCACGAGATCCAGCCCCATCACCTCCTGCAATGCGCCCGTCTCCGGCGCGACCAGAGTCTCCATTCCGCCGCCGGGGAAAGAAAACGATGATCTTCGGCCGACCCGGGTTACGGAGCGGAATATCCTCGATGCGGGCGTGGGTATCGACGATCTACTACACAGGGAAAGGCACAAACTGCAACTGCGGCTCACGGCGCTGAATCTGACAAACAAGGAAGCGCTCTACAACTTTCTCTCGACCTTCAGTGGTACCCATTTCGTGACGCCGCGCATGGTGCAGGCGGAGGTGCGGCTGGTGTTCTGAGGCCGCGCCAGACTGCGATTGCGCCTGGGTGATGGAGGCAGCCGTTACTGATGTAGCGTGCAATCAATAGCTGGCCTATTCCGTGCAGCTCGGGCACGCTGCGGTAAGAGCTTTACGAAGGATAGCTTTCAGTGTGCAAGCCTTTATTACTTGCAGGGCCGATTGGCAATGAATCTCGAGTCAGCTGCGAGATAGCGGGCGAGTTGGCCAACGCACTTCAAGACCTGCGCGTTCCCCGTCAACTGGAGGTGGCGCCCGCGTTGGCCGTTTTCGGCGAAGGCCGTCGTCCGTGTCAACCAGAGGGCAGGCTGGGAAACTGAGCAACCCACCAAACGCCACTGTTTCAAAAGTCGGCCTCGCAACACCAATCCGTCACATGTACGTATAGCACGCTACTCGTGGATGAGCTGCGCGATCCCGGGTGGATCGTCAGCCATCCGGGACCTATCCACCTCGACGATAATTGCATCCCGATCATCGGGCCTTCCCACGATCCTGACAATGCATTTGGGAGTGGTCGAGCTAACCTTTACGGTGGCGAGGAGATTCGCCGCCGAAGTACCTGCCCTGTATGGACTCCGGTATAGAATCAGCGTGTTCTGCGTGCCGTCGTGATGGCAGAATCGGCTTTGTTGACACATGATCCGCGCTCGCCCCGGAGGGTGAATCTGTTGAAACGCGGCGATCAAAGCATGCGGAGAAGTAACGTTTTGGAGTACGATCCGCTGCCGCAGATCTTGAAAGATTTGAAGTCTCTGTACCAGTCGCGCCAGGGCTAACGAGGCAGCGCTTCCACCCAGAGGCGAAGTTGATTCTAATCCGAGACACTGATAGCGTGATCGCCCATCCGCTCGGCCAGATGTTGCCGGGTCCCCTCTGGCGGGTTGTCCCAACGCTCGAGTTGCAGCGGATGACCATTCGGCCAAGTTCATCGGCCAGGTGACAGGCCGCTTCCGGATCCTGCTCTTTGCGGAAGCGCTCGGCCAGGGTGAAAAACTGCCGCTGTCTTTGTTTCTCTGCGTCGATGCCGTTCTCGATCGGCTCCAGCAACATGCGATTCTTCTTCAGCTTTCGATTCCTGGCCATACTACCCCTGTTCAGCCAACGAGAGCGCCGCTTTGGTTCATAATGGCCGTCCGGCAACAACGGTTTCCAAATCACGCTTGCCGTGCACAACGGCAATGATTTGCAGCGGGATGGCTTCGGGCCTATAGATAATCACGTAATCGGGAAACTTCGACACGGCCCAGAAACGCACCGGCAGGGGCGTTATATTCAGCCGCTTCGTTCCCATCAGGGGATGTTTCGCCAGACGTCGGCAGGTCGCTACGATCTCCATTTCCACGCGGTCAGCGGCGTCCCTGCTGTCTTGCGCGATGAACCACCAGATTGCATCGAGGTCCTCCGTCGCCTGCGCCGCGAACTGAAACGGCGCACTCATCCCTGAGGCTTAGACCGTTCGGCGCGCCGCTCCCGCAACATATCAATCGCGGCGTCACCGTCCGTCAACTCGCCGCGCTCGGCCTGAGCAAAGCCCTTTTCGATATGGGCGGCGATAGCCTGACGCTCCTCGAACTTCCAGTCGTCAAGATTGAGTTGGTCCCGGATGATCTCGAAAGCCTGATCGAGAACCTCACTGGGATTCTGGTACGCTCCGGAGCCGACGGCGAGATCGATCACGCGCTGTTGTTCGGGCTTCAAGTCAATCATCATGGTGTCTGCCTCCGAGAAGTTCTCTTCCCTGTCTCCCCTTCAGCCTATCCTTGGGATGGACAGCCGTCAACGTAAACCGTTGGCTCGGCGGTTTCCCTACGTCGAATCCGGGGTCCCGTGGTAACTACTATGGAGGCGCGCCCCCTCCTTGTCCGCGATCACCGCCAAATTCGCCCCTTTTTCCCTTTCCCCTCAACAAAGCCGCCAAAATCCGGCATTCTCCAATGCTAGCGTCGAGCCGAAAGGAACACCCATGCTCGACCAAAAGCTAAATGCCACCCAATTCCCGGAAATGCTCGCAGATTTCCTGACTGCGGAACGCAACCCAGCGCAGCATCATGGACCGCACCGACCGCGCCCACTACGACAACTTCTGCACCGGCATCATCGGAAGCCTCAAACCCGCCAACCCGCTCGAACGGCAACTCGCCTTCTCCATAGCCGCCGATTACTGGCGCCTGAACCGGACCCGCAACATCGAAGATGGCATCTTCGCCGCCTCCCATCCGAACCCGACCTCCGACTTCGGCCCCACGCCCATCGACAAGCAAATAGCCGCGTCCCAGACCAGCGCCTTCCTCTGCCGGCAGTCCGACTTCAAATTCCTCAGCGTTTACGAAATGCGCATCCAGCGTACCCTCAACCGCAACAAAGCCGAGCTCAGGCAGCTCCAGGCCGAGCGCCGCCGCCTCGAAAGCCAGCCTGGCTACCAGCCCGGTCATCAGCCCGAAGCCCAGCCGGATCTCAGCTCCGTGTTCAAAGCGAACCAGCAGTCAGGCCTTATCCCCACCAATACCAACACGCAAGGGGATACCAGTGGTCATGGGTTTGCTTTTTCAGAACCGCCCGCGCGGGATCCGGAAGCACCGGCCCCAGCCGAAACCACCACCGAAGAGCCCACCAAAGTCCGCACCGCCGCGAATCGATCCGAGCCAGCCACTCCGGCAAATGGGTTTGCTTTTTCAAAACCTACGCCCCAGGCCAACGGAACCCCTCAAAACGGCCAAAAGGACCCGAAGACCGAGGACTGAACGCGCAAAAACAGCCAATCACGCCAGTCGGTTGAGTGCCTCAACTGCCGCGCGGATCTTCACTGGATACGCCGCCAGGACACGTGTCTTTTCCGTGATCCACAATCGCGCCTGGTCCACATCCTCCGCCGCGGCCGCCAGTGCCGGCTCCACAGCCTCCCGCGCCGGCCCGCCCGGAATCCCGCGAATCGCTACGAAATGAGCCGGATCCAGCGCCAGAACCAATTCAGCCCGCGCCGTCCGCAAATCGCGGCCGAAAAACTGGGGCGCCAGAGCGCAGACGGCATCCACCGTCGCTTCGGGCGAATAGTCGCCCTGCAGCGCGCTCACCGCTGCCGAAACCAGTCCATGCGCATCGTGGAAGCTGACACTTTCGCGGCGCACCAGAGTATCCGCGAGTTCAGTAACGGTAAGGAAGTCCGCATGCGCGCGCGCCGCCATGCGGTCGGTCCGCACTTCGCACCCTTCGCTCATGATTCCCCGGAAGAGCCGCAGTGCCCGGCCCGCATCGTGAGTGGCGCCAAACACCAGCGGCATCAGACCGTCTTCCGCATCGTTAATATCGCCGAAAGGAGTATTGTGCAGCACCGTAAGCACCCCGCCGGCCTGCGCCAGCGCCTTACTGCCGATCATTCGCACGTGCTCAAACGCCACCGGATTCCGCTTCTGCGGCATGATGCTGCTGATCTGTACCCAGGCCCCGCTCAGCCGCAAAAAGCCGAACTCGGCGGTGCACCAGAGCAGAAAGTCCTGCGCCACGCGTCCCAGGTTAATCATCGCCACCGAAATAGCGCCCGCCGTCTCCGTGAGGTAGTCCGTGGCCGCAATCGCGCCGTAGGAATTGAGCTGTAGCTCTTCGAAGCCCAGCAGACCGGCGGTGTAATAGCGGTCGATCGGAAAACCGGTAGTCGCAATCGCGCACGCGCCCAGCGGCGAGCAGTTGACGGTACGCCACGCGGCCTGCAGGCGGCGGACATCGCGCCCCATGATCTCGATCACGGCCAGCAGATAGTGCGCGAACGTGATGGGCTGGGCCGGCTGGGTATGCGTGTAAGCGGGCATCAGGGTCGCAATGTGCTCCCGCGCCAGCACCAGCAGCGCGGCGCGCACGGCCGTGAGTTCTGTCGAGAGCCCCAGAATCTCCTCGCGCAGCCGCATGCGGTAAAGAGTGATCGCAATATCGTTGCGGCTGCGCGCAAGGTGCATGTAGCCGGTGTTCTCCACCCCGGCAGCCTCGGCGAGGCGCGCTTCTATATGGAAGAACAAGTCCTCCGTTTCGCCGTCATACTCCACCGTGGAGAGGGCCGCGCGATCCAGTTTGTCGAGCCCTTCAAGACAGCGGCGGGCGATCCCGGCGGAGACAATACCTTGTTTCGCCAGCATCAGCGTGTGAGCGTAATGAAGCTCAAGCAGGGCGTTCAGAAACAGGCGCTGCGTGATGCGAAAATTCGGCCCGAGTACCGTCTCGGCGTAAATCGGAGCGGGAAAACGCGATTGGTCTGGCGACGGATCTGGTGGTGGATGTGACACGGAAATGGTCAATGGATTGGCCCGTAGCCATCCTCGTAGGACAATTGAAGCATTAGTGGGTGGATAAACATCACCCGAGGGGCATCTCTTATGTTACTAAAACGACTTTCAGCCATCACCGCTTTACTCATCGCCATGTCCGCGACTGCCCTGGCACAGTCCTCCGCCATCAACGGTGAGATCACCGGAACCGTTACCGACGCGGCCGGCGGCGTTGTTGTCAACGCCAAAGTAACCGCCAGTAACCAGGGCACGGGCTTTATCCGGACCGCCGCGACCTCAGGAAATGGCTTGTATCGTTTCGGGCTGCTGCCGCTCGGCTCCTACGATCTGCGCGTCGAAGCGCCAGGTTTCGCGGCGGTAAAGCAGACCGGCATCACAGTCAACGCTGGCGCCACCGTTACACAGGATGTTCGGCTCGAAGTCGGGGGCGTGGCCACGGAAGTGGTGGTCGAATCCACCCCGCTCGTGATCGACCCCGGCCGTACGGATCTCGGGCGCAGTCTCTCCGGCATGGTGATTGCCGATGTGCCGCTGATTTCGCGCAACCCTTACAACTTCATCCTGCAGCAGCCCAACGTTACCGGCCGCGGGAATACGGAATTCGGTGTCCCGCGCAAAGTGGACGCTAACGGCTTCAACGGCCGCATCAACTATCAGCTCGATGGCTCGAACAATACCGAGAGCGACCGCGCCGGCATCCGCCTGCTGCCCATCTCGAATGAATGGATCGCTGAAATCCAGACCGTAAGCAATGGCTTCGCGCCGGAGTTCGGCAACACCGTTGGCACCGTTTTCAACACCATCACCAAATCGGGCTCGAACGACTTTCACGGTACCGGCGCGTACCTCTTCCGCCGCACGCCCTTCAGCTCCCGCCCCGCGCTTCTTGCTGCCACCGCTCCCACACCAGAGGTCAATGTGGACGCGTTCAATGCCAGTTCGGGCGGACGCGTGATCAAGGACAAGCTCTTCTACTTCGGCTCCTGGGAACACGTGAAACGCGACCTGCCCGCGCCCGTAACGGTAAGCCCCGCAACCATTGCCCAGCTGGGCCTGCCGGCGAACTTTGCGGATGCCATTCCGTTCGCCCAGAGCGTTACCTTTTTCCTCGCCAAAGCGGATTGGCAGGTCAACGACAGCAACCGCCTTTCTATGCGGTTCAACGGACATCGCAACGACTCTCCCTACAACAACGGCACGGTAGGCGGCGTCAATCTGATTTCCACTTCTCACAATTTTGTGGACCGTTCCTATGCGGGCCTGGCGCAGCTGATCTCGACCCTCTCGCCCAACATGGTCAACGAACTGCGTGTTCAGGTTCCTTACCGCTCGCAGCAGCAGAACGCCTTCGCCGCCACCGGTACCGGGCCGCAGATCGTAATTCCTGGCGTGGCTACGTTTGGGGGTTCGGTCAACACCGGCTTCCTCTACGACGAGAAGACTCCGGAGATCAATGAAAATCTCAGCTGGAATCGCGGCAGCCACGCCCTGAAGTTCGGGACTTCCCTCCGCTGGATTCGCGACGCGCAGACACAGCCGCTCGCTTCGACGTATACCTTCTCCAGCATCGCCGCCTATCTTGCCGCCGCCAATGGCTCGGCGCCGCGCGGTTATGTCAGCTTTGTGCAGGCAGTGGGCAACAGCGCCCTGAGCTATAACTCACGCTTCGCCGGTTTCTATGGGCAGGACGACTGGAAGGTGCGCCAGAACGTGACCATCGTCTACGGCCTGCGTTACGACGTGTTCTCGCCGCCTTCGGCCAACAAAAATTCACCGTTTCCTTTTTCGCAGTCGTTTAAAACCGATAAGAACAACTTCGCCCCTCGCCTGGGAATTTCAGTAGGACTCGGCAAGTGGGTCGTGCGCGCCAATGGCGGCATTTTCTACGATCCTTTCCAGACCGACCAGTACCGCAAAGCGATCACCAATAACGGCTTGCCCGCCTATTTCAACATCACGCGGACACCCTTGCAGGATCTCGCTCCCGCGTTTCCCAGCGTGTTCACCGGCGTTCCTTCCGGCATAGCCACACCTACCCAGGACATCTTCACCGTTGCCCCGGATTTCGCCAGTCTCTACTCGGTGAACGCGAACGCTTCCGTGTCCCGCGAACTAGGCCCGGGCATGGCGTTCACGGCGACCTACCTTTACACCACCGGCAGCCGTCTTCCCGTATGGAGCAATATCAATCTGATCCCCACAGGCGCTACCCTGGCGGACGGACGGCCGATTTTCGGCTCCGGCCGCGTGTTCCCCGCGTTCAACAACATCAACGTCGCCCAGTCCGTTGGCAAGTCGAATTACAACGGTCTGAACGTCACCCTGGACAAACACTTCTCGAATCAACTGGAAGCCTTTGCCACGTGGACGTGGGCGCATGCGATCGACAATGCCCCGGAGCAGAACA
>JBDUBZ010000149.1:0-9113 GCA_040003745.1 Terriglobia bacterium | reverse complement strand
CATGCGGGCAGAAATTCCTGGAAAATTTCGTTCGAGATCATAATGCCGCGCGGTGTGAGTCGAAGGCGCCCGCCGGTGCGTTCCATCATGCCGCCCTCAAGGAAACGGTGAAGCGCCGGCCCGAATCGGCGCCAGTCGGATTCATCCGGCTCAACGCCTTCCGAGAGCCGCAGCCCTACGAAGAATTTCTCTTCGACAGCATCGCATCGGCTGACTTCGCGCTTATTTCCGTCAACATACAAGCGAGCCGTTTCCGCATTTTGGGACCGCGCCAGACCGTCGAAGGAATGCGCGTCGGCGCCAAACCCAATGTAAGGCTCGCGCTTCCAGTACTTCAGATTGTGCAGCGATTCGAAGCCCGGCCGCGCGAAATTCGAGATCTCATACCGGTGGATTCCATGCCGCGCCAGTTCTTCCACCGCGTATTCATAGCACGAGGCGATGAGTTCGTCGGAGGGCACGTCCAAAGCGCCGAAGCGAGTGCCGCCGCGCCCGATTTCAGCGCCGAGACGGCTGTTATCATCCACCTCAAGCATGTATACGGAGACGTGCGGAACCCCCGTTCCGAGCACCGCCGCAACCGACTCGCGCCACGAAGCCTCCGTCTGGCCCGGCAGGCCCGCAATGAGGTCGAGATTGATGTTGGTCAGGCCCGCCGAACGTAAAAGAGTGAGATCCGCCGCGACCGTGGTGGAGTCATGTCTTCGACCGGTGCGCGCCAGTTCGGCCTTGTTGAACGACTGCACGCCGAGGCTGATGCGATTGATGCCGGCCTGCTGCCACGCCTGAATACGTGCTTCGGTCAGCGATCCGGGCGCCGCTTCGAGGGTGGCTTCCCGCCACGGTGTGCCGGGCAGACAATTCATAATCGCGGCGATCTGAGCGGGCTCCATCGCGCTGGGCGTGCCTCCGCCGAGGAATACGGTGTCTGGACGCCACGCCCAACGATGAGCGGCCATTTCGGCCTGCAGCGCGACAAGATATTCGCGCTCGAGCTCCTTCGGCTGCACCCCCGACGCAAAGTTACAATAGGTACATTTTTGCGCGCAGAAGGGCCACGAGATGTAGATGCCGGCCACAAGGCCATTCTATGCTGGGATCAAATGGCGGAAACGGAAACGGCGACATTGGGCGGCGGATGCTTCTGGTGTCTCGAGGCGGTCTATCGCGAAACGCAGGGCGTGATTTCGGCGGTCTCGGGCTACATGGGCGGCCACAGCGACAACCCCAGTTACGACGAAGTGTGTTCGGGGCGTTCCGGCCATGTCGAGGTGGTGCAGGTAAAGTTCGATCCGGCGGAGATCACGTTCCGCGACATCCTGGAAATTCTATTTGTAATTCACGATCCAACGACGCTAAACCGGCAGGGCAACGATATCGGCACGCAGTACAGATCGGTGATCTTCTATCATTCGCCGGAGCAAAAGGCCACGGCGGAGGCAATCGTCGCTGAATTAACGGCAGCTAAAGCTTTTGACGATCCCATCGTAACCGCTGTTGAAGCCGCGCCTGCATTCTGGCCCGCCGAGGCTTATCATCAGGACTATTTCACGAACAATCCCCGTCAGCCCTATTGTGCGCACGTGGTGGCTCCAAAGCTTGCCAAGTTCCGCAAGAAGTTCGCGGACCGGCGGAAGGTCAGTTCTTAGAGAGTATCGGCGCGAGGTACTTCATCACCGTATGCGCCACAATCTCCGTTCCCCGCGCGGTGGGATGTAATCCATCAGGTTGCGTCAGATCCGCGTGGCCACCCACCCCGTCGAGAAAGAAGGGGATTCTCACCACGTCCTTATATCCAAGGTAAACGCGCTCGAAAGACTGAATGTAATCGGGTCCATAATTGCGCGGCAGCGTCATTCCCGCAAGCAGCACGCGAGCGCCGGACTTCTGCAGGGCGGCGATCATGATATCCAGATTTGCTTTAGTGGAGGATACCGGCTGCCCGCGCAGGCCATCGTTCGCGCCGAATTCGAGGATCACGATCGCCGGATGGAGGGCAAGCACCGAGGGCAGCCGCTCCACGCCATCTGTTGTGGTATCGCCGCTGACGCCCAGGTTCACAACGCGATAACGATATCCCGCGGCGTCGATCATGTGCTGCAGGACATCGGGATAGCTCTGGCCGACGTCGAGACCCTGGCCGGCGGTCAGGCTGTCGCCGAAAGCAACAATCACGGGCCGGGAGTCGGCGGGCTGGGTTGTATGCGACGTGGCCGCGGGCGCCGGGGAGTCGACGGGCTTGTCCTGGGTGGCGCCTCCGCAGCCAGTCATGACAACCACAGCCGCAGCGATAATGGGGAACTTTACCCTCACTGCCACAATCATACTGATTGATGCTTTCGAGCGACTCGCGCCCGGTGATCCAGACGATCGGACTGATCAGAACGATAGAAACGCCCACACACCGGGTGGAGATTCTCAGGGGCATCGATCTGGCGATTCCACGCGGCCAGTTTGCCGCGATCATGGGACCTTCGGGAAGTGGCAAGAGTACGCTGCTCGGGTTGCTCGCCGGGCTCGACAACGCCACCGCGGGGCAGGTACTGCTCGATGGCGAAGACATCACCGGACTTTCCGAAGACAGGATGGCGATGGTGCGCGGGCGCAAGATCGGCTTCGTATTCCAGTCGTTCCAGCTGATTCCAACTTTGACGGCGGAAGAGAATGTTCTGCTTCCCGCCGGGCTGGCCGGCGCAGGGCCGGACGTCACGAAGCGCGCGCGGGATTTGTTGACGCGGGTGGGCCTGGCCGACCGGCTGGATCACTACCCCGTGCAACTCTCGGGCGGCGAGCAGCAGCGCGTGGCGCTGGCAAGGGCATTCATTACCAAACCGCCGATTCTTCTGGCGGATGAACCCACCGGAAATCTCGATGGCCGAACCGGCGAGCAGGTACTCGAGCTGTTGCTGGAACTGAATCGGCGTGAAGGGGCAACGTTGGTCATGGTCACGCACGACCCCGCGCTCGCCGCCCATGCCGACCGTATCATCACGTTGCGCGACGGGCTGATCGTGAGCGATCTATGAAGCCCCGGCCGTGGCGCACCGCCTCAAAGATCGCCTGGCGCGAGACGCGGGCGTCTTCCGGACGATTCATCTTTGTGATTCTTGCAGTGGCGGCGGGCGTGGGCGCGCTCACCGGCGTGCGCGGCTTTTCGCGCGCCTTCCATACCATCCTGCAGCGCGATGCCCGTGGGTTCATGGCGGCCGATCTCACGGTTCGAACTTTTCAGGACGCCTCGCCCAAACAGATTGCAGCGATGGATTCGCTCGCGAGACGTGGCGTCGCGCGCACTCAAATCACCGAGACGCTCACCATGGCATCCCCCGGCACGGAGGCGCCGCCGATGCTGATTTCCATCAAGGCGGTTGACCCCGCAGTCTATCCCTTCTATGGCAGCATCCGTTTCAAGCCGGAGCAGGATATCCGCTCCGCGCTCCGCGGCAACTCCGTGGTGGTTTCGGACACCGTGCTGTTGCGGCTCAATAAGAAAGTCGGCGATATGGTGCGCATCGGGGGCGCGCCTTTTCGCATCAGCGCCGAATTGGAGAGCGAGCCGGATCGCATGACGGGCAGCCTGAATGTGGGGCCGCGCGTGATGGTCTCCCGCGCCGCTCTCGAAAGCACCGGCTTGTTGATTCCGGGCAGCCGGGCGGCCGAGCGATTCTTGTTCAAAATCCCGCCCACGCTGAAGATTCAGAACGTGCGCGCCGAGCTGAAAAAGGTCTTCGAGCAAGGCCTGATCGCGGATTACACGGAAGCCCATCCGCTCATCGAACAGGGCCTTCGGGAATCGACCACATTCCTGTCGCTGGTGAGTCTGGTGGCACTGGTGATTGGCTCGCTTGGCGTTGCCACGGCCATCCAGGCGCATTTGCAGCAAAAGATGGATTCCATCGCGATCATGAAATGTCTCGGTGCGAAATCGGGGCAGGTGCTGCGCATCTATGTACTGCAAACGATCGGCCTCGGCTTAGTGGGCAGCGCCGCGGGAATCGCTCTGGGCAGCCTGGTTCAGATGGCGTTCCCCATTTTTCTGGAACGCTATTTCAACATCACGGCTATGCCGAGGTTCGATGCGGTATCCGCGCTGCAGGGGCTTCTTGTTGGCATTCTGACGGTCTTGCTGTTCACGATTCCGCCGCTGATGGGCATTCGCTATATTCGTCCCGCGCTGATTTTCCGCCGCGAGATGGCGGTTCCCCGGCAATCGTGGCGCGAGTGGTGGAAGCGGATGGCCGGGTCTGTCATCTCGGCGATTCTGATTCTGTGTTTCGTCGGGGCCATTGCCGCCTGGCTGAGCGACAGCGCGCTGACCGGGGAGTACTTCGCCGGAGCCATCGCCGTCGCCATGGCAGCGCTCGCGGCTGTTGCGTGGTTGCTGCTGCGCAGCCTGCGCTGGTTGAGCAAACATCTGCCCAGACGCGCGGGCCCCATTATTCGCCAGGGCATCGCCAACCTCTACCGCCCCGGCAACCACGCGGGTGCGGCAGTCATGGCTCTGGGCGTGGGCGTGATGTTCACGGTGACGATCTGGATTGTGCAGCGAGGGCTGCTGCGGGATCTGGTGCGCACCGCGCCGCCGGGCATGCCCAATGTGTATCTGCTCGATATCACGCCCGCCAATCGCGACACCATCTACGACATGCTTTTGAAACAGCCCGGCCTTTCAGGGAAGCCGGAGATGCTGGGCGCGGTCTCGGCGCAGATGCAGTCGATTGACGGCGTTCCGGTCCAACGAGAAAAAATGATCGGGTTCGCGCGCCGGTATTCGCGGACCGTCACGGTATCCACCGCAGAGGCAAAACCGCGGTTCACCCAGGTGGTGTCGGGTGCGTGGTGGGCGCCGGGAGCACGGCCGGTGGTCCCGGAACTCTCAGTGGCCGAGACGGCCGCGAAGGCGCTCCACATCCACGTGGGCTCGCGGATTGTGTGGAGCACGCCCCAACGAACCTGGACCGCTCTCGTGGCCGCGATCCACAAGAGCGAGTCTGTGCGGCTGACGGCGCGAGTTGAGTTCTTCTTCACCGCTGGGGCGCTGGATGGACTTCCGGCGATTTACTATGGCGGCATCCGTGCCAAAGCCGAAAGCGTGCCTGGAATTCAGCAGGCGATTTACGAACGCTTCCCCACCGTTACGGTGGTCAACATGGCGGATATCCTGGATACCATTCAATCGATCGTGGATCAGATTTCACTGGTGGTCCAGTTCATTTCGTTGTTTTCCATTCTGGCCGGAGTGGTGATTCTGGCGTCAAGCGTGGCGGGGACGCGTTTTCGACGCGTGCGCGAAGTCGTGATCCTGAAGACGCTGGGCGCGACCAGACGGCGTATCGGGCAGATATTTTCAGTGGAGTTCTTCGTGATTGGAACAGTGGCCGGCCTGATGGGTGGCCTGCTGGCGGGCGGGTTCGCCTGGCTGGTGCTGAACGGCCTGTTGAAAGCCACCACTTCGCCCGACGTGGTTCCCATGCTTGTAGCCGTTGGGGGAACCGCTGCGCTTGCGATGGCAACCGGGTGGGCCGCTAGTTTTCGCACGCTGGGCCAGAAGCCGCTTGAGATCCTGAGGGATGAGTAAGGGGGGAGGGATGAGTAAACGTGGGAGAGGTGAATGAAGTTACTGGTGCTCCTGCTGGCCGGGGCGGCGCTGCATTTCGATATCACCGATGAACGGGGAAAGAAACCTTCCGGAGTTTCGATCGAAGCCTCCGTTCCCGATAGCGACGGCTGGCAGGAGCTGAAGATCGTGAAAGCGAAGGGCGATACCGTCATTGTGTGGCCTTTCGATGGGCGCGTGAAGTCGCCGGACACGTCCGGGCCGCAGCCGGTGGTTGTGGTGCAGGGGCCGGTATCGCGGCCAGAAGTAGTCGCCATGGTCCTGGCGGGAGAGTTGCTGGGCGCCAGGCACAATATTCCCCTCGATGCCGCCTCCGTTGCCCCACTGTCGAGTTCACAAGACGTGTTTGTAAAAGGCGTGGCGCTTTTATATTCCAGAAAGGCCGGCGATGCAGTGGACCCGCTGGGTCAGGCGCTGAAAGATCGCGAGCGCCAACTCATCCGCGTGCCCTCGGAAATTTACGCGGCCGCTATGTTATACGGCCGTGCCCTTTTCGATGCCGGAAAGTTTGACAATGCCGCGGTGGCGTATCGGAAGGCCCTGCAGCAGCGCCCGTCGGACGCCGAGGCGCACCGGGCGCGTTCGGAAGCGCTTGTCCGCGCCGGAAAGGGTGAAGCGGCAGACAACTAATCTAAGCGGCGATCGACTGCACCAGCGCGTCCACCAGCGTTCCGATGTTCTCCACCGTGAATTCCGAAGGATGGCCCGCGCGCTCGGAAAGCAGTTGATCGCGGAGCGCCCCTTCCGTCAGACCGATGAGCGCCGACCGGATCGCCTGTGGGTTTAAATCCGTACGCAGCTGACCGGCCGCACGCATGTCGTCAAGCGTTGCATCCACCAGTTTCACGAAGCCGATAAAACCATCGGTCAGAGTCGCCAGCCGGCCTTCCTTGCGGATGCGGCGACCTTCGAGCAGCAGTAACTGCCGAAGCTCCGGATCTCTTTCGAGCTCGTCGAACATAAGGCGGGGGATGATGCGCAGGCGGTCGATCGGCGAAGACGTAGCGGCCAGCGACTGTTCCAGATGTGCAGTGAGTGTCGTCCATCCATCGACAAAGATGGAATCGAGCAAACCGGCTTTGCCGCCAAAATGCTTGATGAGCTGCGACTCGCTGGTTCCCGCCGCGCGCGCTATCGACGCAGTGCTCGTACCTTCGTAACCCTGGTCGGCGAACAGTTTGCGCGCGGACAGCAGAAGTCGGGTCCGGGAAGGTTGGCCAGTCTGTGTCATAGTCGCTTTTCACTCCTCCACCGGATAGTAGCAACGCTCTTTGCGGCGCAATAGAGCTGTACCGTACGAGTGTTAAGGTGTGAAGGTGGATACCGCACTTAACGCCATAGAATTGCGTGTATTGGGGAGCCTTATTGAGAAGGAAAGTACAACTCCGGAGTATTATCCGCTCACCCTGAACGCTCTCACAAACGCCTGCAATCAGAAGTCGAATCGATTTCCGGCGACCGACTATACGGATCGGGAAATACAGGACGCTCTGGCGGGTTTACGCTCGTTCGGATATGCGGCTGAGATCAGCGGCGGCAGCCGCGTGCCGAAATACGCCCAGCGCTTCACCGAGAAACTCAATATGGGACGCCGCGAGACCGCGGTGCTGTGCGTACTGATACTCCGCGGTGGTCAGACGCTCGGGGAAATCAAGAACCGCTCGGAGCGGCTCTATGCCTTTAGCGATCTGGACGAGGTGGAAACGGTGGTACAGAAGCTGATCCAGCGGCAGGAAGGCGCGCTGGTGCAGAAGCTCGCGCCCGCGCCGGGTTTGAAGGAACCACGCTATGCGCAGCTTTTGGGTGGCCCGATTGACGCCTCGATCGTCTACGCGCCGCCCGCGGCGGCGCAAGGCTCCGGTGACAGAATCGCGAACCTTGAGTACGACGTTGCTCAGTTGCGCGAGGAAGTGGCGGAACTGCGTCGCAGACTTGAAGCGGTTCTTTAAGTCGATCAAACCAAAATTCGCTCAAACCAAACGAATCAGAACCGGTAAAATTTGTGACGGCACGAGCGGCAGCGGAAGGGGGCGATAAAGAAGAGACGCAGAAATTCCTCGAAGAGCCCCGTTCGCTTCGCACGGCGGACATTGGCCGAAGTACACCCCGGGCAGGATCCGAACCGACTGTCGGCGCCGGTCATTTCACGGGCATCGGCTTTGACTAATTCCGAACTCCGCGCCAGTTGAAACTGAGGGTGGATTCCGGACTCCTGGCGCGGGTCCGGCAGCTTGAATCCCGGCACCGCCCCTGCCAGACTCATTTCGATTTCATCGACTACGGAACCGATTCTTTGCTGGGTGGCTTTCGAGGAATTTTGCAACTCGAGCAGCGTTACCGACTGCATCGCCGCGATTTTCTCAAGAGAAGCCAGCCGGCCACCAAGCCTTTCGGCCAGAATTTTTGTGCTTTCCCCGACCGCGCGATCGCCGAGTAACTTAAAATCCGTCACCAGCCTGTCTTCGAGCTTCCCGATCTGCTCTCCGACCTGGTTGTCGATGAACGCCGGGAGATCTACGGTAAGCTTTTGCAGCCGGACTTCTTCGCGCGCCTTTTTGGCCGCTTCTTCCTTCTCGGCGATTAATTCCACAACGGGATTACTTCGCAGACCTGTGGGATTTTTCGCGTCTCGGCGTGTTGTAGCCAGGAAAAGCCCTCTGACCAATTGTATCGCGGATTACGTTAATCAAATCCTTTGTGGGGAGGCGCGGCTGGAACAGTCCGACCTCCAGGCTGCGCGCCAGGGCCTCCAACCCGGCTGGTTTTCGATCGGCATTGTATCTGCAATCACACATGCCGACCGCAACTCGCCTCAGTAGTTACTTCCGGCGACTCATACCTTACTATGCTTGGATGGATGACAATTCTTGCGCTGATGTTCGTGCCAGCGCCGTTGTCCACGCCGGCCGGTGATCCTTCGGGCGCGTCACTTTCCCTGAAGCTTGCAACGGTGATGTCCGGAACGCTCCTGCCCGCTGGCGCGAATCACACGCGCGGAGCGCGGCCGGGTCTGGTGCGTACTGTGACTCGAGACGCATGAAGGTTAAACCTGTCCGGATCGTCTTAGCGTTTTATTCATCGGAAGAGGAGCACGCCGAGCGGGCATTTCAGGCGCTGAAAGGCCGTGAGAAGGCCTGTCTCATAGCACCCGGGCAGTCAACTCCCTCGCCCCTTTGCAATCGTTTCAGTGCACTGCGGCTCGAGGGCGAGAGTCTGGTCGTCGTAGAGACAGTGGCCAGCCGGATTGAAGCGGTTGTGAAAACGCTGCGTCTGGAAGGTTCGCCCGCAATCTTCGCGGTTCACCCCGACGTCGGCGTTGACGCCATTCAGCACAGCCGCGCCCGACCGGCAGACGCTCACACCGGCATACAGAACCGGCGTTCTATTCTCGCGCGGCTGCAGCATAACAGCGCTGCGCTCGAGTCCGCGTGGCACTCCCTGATGGAGGCAACGCGGCTGGATCACGAGCTGACTCCGGCCGCCGAATGGATTCTCG
>JBDUBZ010000148.1:0-9116 GCA_040003745.1 Terriglobia bacterium | reverse complement strand
GCCTCCAGAGTGTCGGCGAATGCTGGATTGGTAATCCCCAGGACTCGTTCGCGAATCTTTTCCGCGAGCCTGAACTCCTGATCGGCCAGGACGAATTTTCCCTCCTGCTGATAAACCAGAGCCAGGCTGTTGAGCGCTTCCCCCAGCGCCGCACTGATCAGACCGCCTGAAGCTTCGCGGATTTGCGCGCAGCGTTTGAGCGGCGCCTCCGCTTCCTGAGGCGAGCGCTGCAGACGGTACGAATCGCCGATCATGCACAGCACGGAAGCGGTCTTCAAACTCGCCCCGCCAAACTGTTTTTGATAGGTCAGCAGGCATTTTCGCAGATAGCCGATGGCATCGGCCTCCCGCCCCTGGTCGAGGAGTGCAGTGGCAATGTTGTAGTTCGAATTGGCGACGTCGATGCTCTGCGCTCCGTAAGCCTTTTCGAGAATTGCGCTGGCCTGCTGAAACGCGGCCGTAGCTTCGGCAAACTTCTTTTCGGATCTGTAGACGAGCCCTACGCTGTTCAGGGTTGTCCCCACGCGGGGATCTTCGGCGCCAAAATGCTCAGCTTCGTGGAGCGCCTTGCGGAAAATGATTTCCGCCTTCGCGAAGTCATTGGCGCCGGCAGCATAAAGCCCCTGCATAACCAGATCCTTCCAGGCATTATCCGCAACGTCGGCCCGAAGCATCGGGGAAGCGGCAGTGATTGCAATAAGCAGCGGCAGAGCGGCGCGCCCAAATGAGGTGAATCGCACTCGGAAGTCTCAGGATAACCCTTGACGGGAGCCGCATCTAAATGTTTAAATATTCATTGGATTGAATAAAAATTCATGACAGCCGCTCCGTTGCATTTCCCCCGGATTGTTCACGGGGACCTGACCAAAGACAGCGATCTTACCGAAGGTGAATTGCTGGAGCTTCTTGATCTCGCGGCCGCGGTCAAACAATCCCCCGAGGTATATCGCTCACGGCTGGCGGGCAAATCGATCGCTCTCCTCTTTGAAAAGCCATCGCTTCGCACCCGCATGACGTTTGAGCTCGCAATCCAGCAGCTCGGCGGTTATTCGATCTTCACCCACGATTACATCGGCTCGCGGGAGCCGCTGAAAGACGTTGCGCGCAATCTGGACCGCTGGGTGAATGCGATTGTTGCCCGAACTTATCTGCAGGCGACAGTGGACGACCTGGCGCGCTGGGCCAGAGTCCCGGTAATCAACGCTCTGAGCGATACGTGGCATCCCTGCCAGGCGCTGGCCGACATGCTCACGATCCGGGAACATTTCGGAACGTGGCGTGGGAATACGGTGGCCTTTATCGGCGACGGCAACAACGTGGCGCAGTCGCTGATGCTGAACTCGGTTCGCCTCGGCATGGATTTTATATTGGCCACTCCCGCGGGCTATGAATCGAGCCCCGAAATCGTCTCGCAGGCCCGCACAATTGCCGCTCGCACGAATACGACGATCACCGTCACCAACGACGCCGCGGAGGCCGCGCGGGATGCGCAGGTGATCTACACGGACACGTGGGTGAGCATGGGCTCGGAGAGCGAAGAGTCGCAGAGGCATGCGGCCTTCCGGAGTTTTCAGGTGGATGAGAAACTCTTCAACCTTGCCGAACCGCGCGCCATCTTTATGCACTGCCTCCCGGCCCATCGCGGAGACGAAGTGACGGACAGCGTAATGGAATCGCCGCGATCCGTGGTGTTCGATCAGGCTGAGAACCGGCTGCACGCGCAGAAGGCGCTGCTGCTGATGCTGCTGGACGAAACGACAAATTCATGACTGCAAAAAAAGTAGCTCTCGCTTATTCAGGCGGATTAGACACGTCCATCATCATTCCATGGCTGAAGGAAAATTATGGATGCGAAGTCGTTGCGGTGTGCGGCGACATTGGACAGGGCGGCGACGAACTCACCGGCCTTGAAGACAAGGCGCTCCGCACCGGTGCTTCCGAGGTGGAAGTGGCCGATATGCGTGAAGAATTCGTTCGCGACTATTGCTGGCCGCTGGTGCGTTCGGGCGGCGTTTATGAGCACAAGTACCTGCTGGGAACGTCGATCGCGCGTCCGCTGCTCGCCAAACGCCAGGTGGAAGCGGCGCTCGCCACGGGCTGCGATGCGCTCGCGCATGGCTGCACCGGAAAAGGCAATGATCAGGTGCGCTTCGAGTTGACGTACAAGGCGCTGGCGCCGGAACTTCCGGTGATCGCTCCCTGGCGCGAATGGGACTTGATCTCGCGTGAAGACTGCATCGAATACGCTGCGAAACACAATGTGCCGATTGCGCAATCGACCACCAAAATCTACAGCCGCGACCGCAACATCTGGCATATCTCGCATGAGGGCGGGGAACTGGAAGATCCCGCCAATGCCGCTCCCGAGCACATCTGGATGCTCACCAGCAGCCCCAAAGACGCGCCTGACGAGTCCGAAGAAGTGACCATTGGGTTCGAAAAAGGCTTTCCGGTTTCCGTGAACGGCAATCGCGACCTCACCGCCGTGCAGTTGCTGGAACAGCTCAATGCCATCGGCGGCAAGCATGGTGTGGGCCGTGTCGATCTGGTGGAGAACCGCTTTGTCGGGATGAAGTCGCGCGGTTGTTATGAAACGCCGGGCGGGACCATCCTCATGGCTGCCATTCGCGAACTGGAATCGCTCACTCTCGATAAGAGCACCCTGCATTACAAACAGAAACTGGCGCTCGATTACGCGGAGCTGGTTTACAACGGCCTTTGGTTTACGCCCCTGCGGGAGGCGCTTGAGGCTTTCTTTGAATCGGTCAGCGTCAACACCACCGGCGAGATCACGATGCGTCTGTATAAGGGCAATCTCGATCCGGTCAGCCGGAAATCACCGTACTCGCTCTATTCACTGAAGATTGCGAGCTTTACTATGGGCGCCGACTACGACCAGAAAGATGCGCGTGGCTTCATTAACCTGATCGGGCTGCCGATTCAGGTGCGCGCGCTCGCCAAAAAAGGGCTGCAATGAAGCTGTGGGGCGGCCGGTTTGAAAGCGGCCCTTCGGAGGTTTTCGAGCGGTTTTCGAATTCGCTGGCATTTGACCGCCGGCTGCTGAACGCCGACGTACGAGGCTCACAGGCCTTCGCGCGTTCGCTCGCCCGCGCCGGTGTGCTGACGGCGCCCGAGTGTACGGCGATCACGGAAGCCTTCGAATCCATTCGCGCCGATGCCGCCGCCTCACCTTCGTTCTTCGATGGCGCAACCGATGAAGACATCCATACTTTCGTGATTCGCAAGCTCGGCGACCGCGTTGGCGCGCTGGCCGGGAAGATCCACACGGGCCGCAGCCGCAATGAACAGGTCTCGCTCGATACCCGGCTCTGGCTGCGCGAGGAATGCGACCGCTCGCTCGAATTGCTGCGGGGATTGATGGGCGAACTGCTCGATCTGGCGGCGAAGTATCCGGGCGCCATCATTCCAGGCTATACACATCTGCGGCGCGCTCAGCCGGTATTGTGGGCGCATTACCTGCTGGCGTATTTCGAGATGTTCGCGCGCGATCACGAGCGTTTTGGCGAGGCCCGCCGCCGCGCCAATGTGATGCCCCTCGGCTCGGGCGCGCTGGCCGGGAGCGGCTTCCCGCACGACCGCGAAGCCATTGCCCGCGATCTGGAATTCGACGCGATTACGCGCAACAGCATGGATGTTTCGGGGGACCGCGATTTCGCGCTCGATTACCTCTATGCGGCTTCCGTGACCATGATCCATCTCAGCCGCCTCGCGGAAGACTGGATCCTCTATTCCTCGGAAGAATTCGGCTGGCTGGAACTCGGTGACGGCGTAACCAGCGGCTCGAGTCTGATGCCGCAAAAGAAAAATCCGGACTCCCTTGAACTCATTCGTGGAAAATCCGGACGGGTTCTCGGGGCACTCAATTCGCTGTTGTTCACCATGAAAGGTCTGCCCATGACCTACAACCGCGACATGCAGGAGGACAAAGAGCCTCTGTTCGAAGCCGCCGATCAGGTGAACGGCTGTCTCGAAATGGCTCGCGGCGTGGCGTCAACGGCCGTGCTGCGTCCGCAGGTTCCGTTACAGGCTGCGGACGAAAGCTGGGTAGTCGCGACAGACCTGGCGGAGGCTCTGGCGCGCAACGGCACCGCTTTCCATGACGCTCATGGGATTGTCGGCCGTCTGGTGCTCGAAAGCGTTCGCAGTGGAAAAAAGCCGGGCGACTGGAACGCCGAATCGCTGGCTGGCTTTGCGCCTGAATTCACCCCGGATGTCGCCCGTCTGCTGGATCCGCGCGAAGGCATGAAGACCCGGGAAATTACGGGAGGCACGGGCCCGCAGGCCGTGGCCGCCGCAATGGTGGAAGCCCGCGCGCGCTTGCACGGGCTTCAATGACGAAGAGCTTTCGGCAGGGTCAGATCCTGAAGCTGATTCGCAGCGGGGGGATCTTCACGCAGGACGAACTGGCCCGGGCACTGAAAGAAGTTGAGATCGACGCCACTCAGGTTACGCTGTCTCGCGATATGCGCGAACTTGGGCTCGTGAAGACCGCCGACGGCTATCGCCAGCTGGATCGCGATACGCCCAATATGGTCTTTGCGGGCCTCGCCACCGAATTCCTGCAGGATGTGCGTCAGGCGCAGAATCAGGTGATCCTGCGCACCGCGCCTGGGCACGCGAATTCGGTAGCTGTTGCACTCGATGACGAGGAGTGGCCGGAAATCGTGGGGACCATCGCCGGTGATGACACGATTCTGATTATTTGTCCCGACACCGCGGCGGCCCAGACGCTTCGGGCGAAACTCATTGCGCTCCTGGGTTGACTGGTAGTGGGTCAGTTTGACTTGGTACAGCTTCCGATAAGGCCGTTCTTCAGGATATTGATCGCGCCGCAGCAAACGAGCACTTCCGCGCACAGCCGACAATCCGTCAAAGTGGATTGTAAACGTTACGGCGACGATAGCGGGTAATCCGTGCCGGCGCTGTCTCCTGTCGATGTATCCGTGAGACCGGTCATGAGCAAGCGAGCGAACGCTAAGACCGATAATGAGGACATCCCATGATGCGGTTTTACCGGCCCGAAGTTTTGGCGATGTTCCACGCCCGATCCGACAAATACCGGATTCGAACAGACGAATTCGAGGGCAAAGTATCGATCTCGGACGATCACTATCGCGAGTCCGGCGGTTACCTCAGCGTATCGTTCGGATTCCGTGCGTGCACAAACGGCGATTGGGCTGTCGCCGCATACGCCCCCGATCTGGACCGCGCGACGCCCGACGAGCAACAGCTCTGGACAGGCTTCGAAATCATGGACCAGCACGCCTTCACACCCGTCGTCGATGAGCGCTTTCAGAAATGGCGTGACCGCTACATCATGGGGAGCTGGAGCATAAAGGATGGTCCGATTGCGTCGCTTGATCGAGTCGTCCTCCAGGTCAATGCGGTCGCGCGATGCGTCGTGAACGTTCCGTTGTTCAACTATGCCAGCTTCAGAATGCTGTGCTTTCCGTCTGCTGAGAACAACCATCGCTACCAAGATGCCCACTCCGAGGTTTACAAACTGATCATCGATGGTTTGAACAAGGAGGCCATCGCGAGACTCGGCGACAAACTGGGCATCGCGGTGAAAGCGGGTGACAAGAACACCGTGAATGCCCTGGAACTGCTCTTCCCTTCGGACCCGGTACGCACGGCGATCCGAAAACCGCTGGATCAGGTGTCCGCGCAGCGCCGGTTGGCTGATCATAAGGAGCGGCCGACACCCCAACGATTTCCCGCATTCGAAGAGTTCGGTAAGGATATGAGGGAATTGGTCGAAGCGCTTGAACTTCTCCGGGATGAGCTCGCCACGAGGCTGGATGTTAACATCGCGCGCTGCGAGAAAAGAGCATCGGCAATGCATGGGCTTCCTGTCTTCGACCTGCATCGTCCGCCTCAGCCGACCTATGGAATATTCCCGGCCTTCGAGATGGTTGGCAAGCAGGTGACTCGGGTGCATGCCGGCGAACTTGTAGCCGAGCCGGGGCAGTCCGAGAGCGCGGAAGCACTCATCCTGGAATTCTCTGATGGCGGTATGGTGAGCATCGAGGCTGCCGCCAACAATCTCGCAGACTTGCTCAGGCACGGCGAACCGGTCCGGCAGGAACAAGTACACGTCAGGTTCTATGTGAACTATGTACCGCCGATGCTTCCTTTCGCGTCCACAGACGACGAACCGAAGGGCGTCATGGAAGTGATCGAATGAGCCTCCCGCCGTTTGTTCCGAAAAAGCCTTGCGGCCGATGACGAAGAGATATCCTGCCAAACCGGGGGAACGATGCAAAGTCTGCAACATGCACGGCTGAAAGCCGCCCGCGCGCTCGAACATCTCGATGAATTCAAGCTCGTACTGGAGCGATATTACGCCTCGAAGCCTTACGCGGTCAAGCGCACCGACGATGCCGAGCGCGGCCGGCATGTCATCCGTATCTTTATGAAAGATCCGGGCGATAAAATGGCAATTCTCGCAGGGGAGTTCGCCCACGCCCTGAGATGCTCCCTCGACCACGTCGTTTACTCGCTGATCGTGTTCGCCACCGAGGTTATTCCCGACAGCCGGCGGATTCAGTGGCCGATGCAGGAAAAGCAGGACGATAAGCAGTTCGCGCGGCAGACTGAAGGAATGGACCCACGAGCGGCCGAACTGATCAAGTCGCTACAGCCTTACCATGAAGGGCAGGATGAAGCCTTCAGGAATAGCCCGCTTTGGCAGTTACACATGCTCGACATCATCGACAAACACCGAAGGATTGCTTTTCACGAGAACGCGCTCGACTGCCACTTTCCCAGCCTGAAGCCGTCGGATGGAGTGACTTTCGAGCCCCAGGACGGGTGGGGCGAGGTCGCGCTTCCGCTCCCTCTATCGAAAGCCGAGATGTGGCTCAATCCGAAACCTCGGATCACTTTCGGCGATGTTCACGAGCGGCTCACGCTCGACGTCTATGCTTTGTCGGAACTCTACCGTCTCGTGACGGCGGAAATCCTTTCGCAATTTGATCGGTTTTTCACGTAGCATGGCGAAGGAAAAGTTCAACACCGTCCCGGCAAAGCTGGTGGCGGCCTTCGATGCCTCGGGAAAAGAAGCCTCGGAACTGGTTGTCGTCGCGGGTTTCATATCCTCGCAGGAGGACTGGCGCTCGTTTGACAAGGAATGGCGGGCCCGCCTCCGCGCCGACGGCCTTGATTACTTCCACATGGTCGATTTCGCCAACTTCAGGAAACAGTTTGCTGTTGGCTGGAAAGAAGACGAATCGCGGCGCCAGAAGCTGTTCGCGGACCTCATCGACATCATTAAGGGCAACGTCTACCGGCAATTCGCATCGGCCATCGAGATGCGGACCTTCTCAACTTTGTCGGAGGAAAACAAAAAAGAGTACGCCCTGAACGCCTATGTCCTAGCGGCACGGAGCTGCGCCGCCGATGTGCGGATCTGGCAGGAGAAGGAAGACTTCAAACCGGCGACCGCTTACGTCTTCGAAGAGGGAGATGAAGGCAAGGGCAAGATGATCGAGAGGTTTCTGGGCGACAACATTTCGCTGCCGCTGTTCAAACCCAAGAAGGACAGCGTCAAACCCGACGGGACCGCGATCAGGGGTTATACGCCGCTGCAGGCCGCGGACATCCTGTGTTATGAATTGCACAAGCCGCATCGGGACCTGCTGGCCGGAAAGCCGCGCCTCGACAAGTTTCGCTGGGGACTCGAGCAATTGTCGAAGATACCGGGCGAGCCGGGCTATTACAGCCCGCAGAACATGGCCGAACTGAACCACCGTTTCAATGAGCTCGCGATGACAAACGCGGCCGCGCCGGAAGGAGCACCGGGCGAACCCTGACCACGTTTCAAACTTTCCGCTGTCACGATGCCACTTCGAAGCAATAGTTTTGCGTCTGGACCGAGAGACAGGCCACAGGCGCGAGTATTGGCAGGCAGGCATTAAGACGCTTTGTATTGGGGAATTCCTGGCCGCTGACGCCCCGGCGTGAACAAAGTATTTGCCGCCGAGGAACAGGTAATGCTGACATCGCGCACGCAGCAGGTATCCGACCGGGGTGACCTGTCTCTCCGACCAGGCCGGATCAACGACTAGTCTGCGGTCGGCTTCGCAAGGCCGATCCGTCACATGTCTGTATAACGCCCATTGTTGACATGTGCTGAAACCTGCGAGCAAGTAAGCAAGCGCCAGTGAAGTCCTGTTACCGGAAAATGCGCCGGGTCAAACCGACCAACTACCTGTTGACCAGAGTCGCTTCAGCTATGAATGGCGCGCCAAGAGAGCTGGCCGCCGATATAAATAAGCCAGACGCACAACGCCAGGCGCATTTTACGTGGTGACAAGACTGTGGTGAGCTGGGTTCCAATCAACACGGCAGGCACGCCCCCGATCAGCAATTGCCCGAGGATATGCCATGGCACACCATTCATGCCAGCGTGAATCGTGCCGGCGAAGATGGAAAGCAGAAGCCCGAAGGCAAGATCGGTTCCCACAATCTCAGAGGGAAGCAGGTTCGTGAATCGCATCAGTGCCACAGTGCCCAGCGCACCCGCGCCCGCTGACGAGAAACCAACTTCAAACCCAATGGGAGCCACAATCCAGGGCAGCCACTTCTCCTTCACGGGCTTCGATGCCACCCCTGCCGGCGAGATGCTGCGCCAGAAAGTGCCGACCGCCGAGATCACCACGGTTGTGCCTACTATGATCAGAATCGGCTTTGTCAGGGCCTTCTTGTCGAAGAAGCTCAGCATAACGGAGCCGATAATAACCGCCGGCAGGCCACCCATCGCAATGTATTTCAGGATGTGGAGATTCACGTGACCCCGAGCCAGGTAAATGGGGGTCGCGATCAGCTTGACGACCGTGCCGAAGACCAGCGCGGTGGTGACGGCGTTCGAGGGCGACTGGTGAAAAAACAGGATCAAAATCGGGGCCGTGATGCTGCCCGCCCCCACACCCGTGATCCCGATCGCCAGGGCGATCAGAAATCCCGCCAAAATCTCCATAACGGCAAGTGTATCCCATAGTCGATAGAAATGGTAGGAAAATTGTTTTGATACACTGGTAGTACTTGCGCCTCATCATTTCCCTTCTATTCCTCGCGGCAGTTCTGAACGCCCA
>JBDUBZ010000147.1:0-9137 GCA_040003745.1 Terriglobia bacterium | reverse complement strand
ATCAGGGTGTTCATGTTGGCCGAGCGGTGGCGGAGCGCCACCCAGGCGTCACGATAGAAAGGCAGACCGCAGTAGAACAGGATGGGCAGAGTCAGGAGCAGTTGTAACAGGGGCAACCGTTCGAGCATTCCCAGTGAAAAGACCGGGATGGCGAAAATCAGGCCCACTATGAAACGCCGCCGGAGATTTCGCGACTCGGCCTTTTCGGCGAGCTCGAGGGGCTGTGTGGGAACCTGAAATCCCACTCCTTCGACGGCCTGAATCAGGCTCTCAACGCGGGTCAGAGTGGGATTGAAGGCGACAGAGGCGGTGCGAGTGGCGAAATTCACGCTGGCTTTCCGCACCCCTTCCGAACTGCCAAGCTGCTTTTCAATGGTACGAGCGCAGGCGGCGCACGTCATGCCTCCGATAGGCAGTTCGACTTCGACTTCTTTCGCTGCAGTCACAACTGTGTGGCTTGAAATCCGATCTGGTCCAGCGCGGCAATAAATTTGGCCGGGTCCGTTTGCTCGTCGTCGAATTCGATGTGGGCGGTGCCTTCACCCAGATTCACATGGGCGTAAGTGACGCCTGCGAGTCCCGAAAGCTTGGTTTCAATACTGCGCACGCAGCCCTGACAGCTCATTTCGGTAACCCGCAATTGTGTTTTAGACTTCATAGACTTCTATGATGCACCCAAACGTCTGAAGGAATCCCCGCGCGTTAACAATCCTCGTGGAGCCCCATTCAGCGGGATAGTGGCGCAGATTGCCGGTGATGAGGAAATCCGCTGTGGCGGCCTGGGCACATTCGAGAAATCGGTTGTCGTCCTCGTCGGTGGCAGCCGAGACTGGCTCGCTGACGATCGCCGGGACGGCCAGGCGCTCAAGATTCACCAGCATTGCGGCGGGGAAATGGGCGAATTTAGGCCGGCTGAACACGTCCCGATACTCGGTTCGAATTGCGTCGGTGATGAAGAGCGTGGCGGCGCCTCTGAGCACCAGCTCCACCGTCTGAGCCTCCAGCCCGAGCGGCTTCAGACAGGCCGAAATCAAAACGTTGGTATCGAGAACGACGCGCATCAGAACCCGAGTTTGCCACAATCGACATATCGGCATGAAAGACGACCTGGGGCGCCGCATGAAACGCGATTACGAAGATGCCCTGCGTGTGTACCTGCCGCGGCGCGCGTATTTCGTTTTGCGGATCGATGGCCGGGGATTTCACAAGTTCACCGACGATCTGGAACGCCCCTACTGCAGGCGTCTGGCCAATGCGCTCGATGAGGCGGCCCTCTTTCTGTGTAAGGAAATGATCGGGTGCCGGTTTGCTTATGGCCAGAGCGACGAGTATTCCTTTCTGCTTACGGATTTCGAGAAAGAAGATGCCCCGCTCTGGTTCGATGGCAATGTACAGAAGATGGTTTCTGTGTCCGCAAGCCTGTTTACAGGTGCGTTCAATCGGGCGTTTCAATCGAGTAAGGTGGCAGCATTCGATTCGCGCATCATGGTGATTTCGCGCAGGCCGGAAGTGGAGAATTATTTTGTCTGGCGGCAGCTCGATGCTTCCGCGAACAGTCTGAACATGCTGGCTTCAGCCCACTATCCGCATGAGGAGCTGGTGAAGCGGTCGACCAGCGAAAAGCATGATTTGCTGCATGCGAAGGGCGTGAACTGGGCGAAAGAGAAGCCGGATTTTAAGCGCGGCCGGGTGGTGCGGCGAGGGGACGGGGGATGGGAGATCGATCTCGATATCCCGATCTTTAACCGGGACGAAACCTATCTGCGAAGGCTGATCCCGGCTGCCGAAATCATCGATACCAGGCCGAACCAGGGGAGCCAGGCTGAGCGCTCTCCGTGATAGGGGAACGGATCGGAATGCTCGGCCAGTGCCCTGACGCGCCAACTGACTATGCCGGTTCGTGAGATGTGGACGGGTGGCGTTTCGATGGCAAGTCCCGGGAGCTGGTGCGGGTGGATTGCGGATATCACCGCAGATTGGCCAACCGCCAGAGGTCTGCGCCCCAGGTATTGATTCATGGGCGCATAGAGCAGCAGGAACGCCGAGGCCATGGCGATCGAAGGCAGCGCGATCAGCCGCAGCATCCGGACGTTTTCAACCAGCAGCGCCCGCTGCGCTCTCCATACAACGGCTGGCTCGTCGAAGAAAAGCGGCATTTCCAGTGCGGCGGCGATCATTTTATCCATCGATACGCGCAGACGTGAGGTGTCCGTAGACCTGCGGAAGACTAAGGCTCCCGCGATCCCGTAGATGGCCGCGATGATAAAAAGTAACCCCCACCGGATCATTCGAGGTAGCCCAGGCCTTTAAGCTGTTTGATCGCCAGTTCTTTGTTGTGTGCCTCTTCAAGACGCGCCAATTCGAGTTCCACCGCATGCCGGACAAATTCCTCGGGTCCGCTGTAGCCAGCCTTGCCCGCAGCCTCGCACACCCGATCCAAGAGGTCTTTTGGCAATTTCACTGTTGTTCCCGAAAACATCGGCTACTCCCGGATCCCGAAAAGAGCTTTGATGGCGCCCGATAGATTTTTCAGCGATGGATCGCGCAGGCCCAGATCGCGATTGCTGAAAAGCACGCCTGGAACATCCGCGGCGTTGATGCAGTGGTCCGCGATCCATGCATCTTCATTGTCCTCGAAAACGCTATCGGCCGATTCCCCCAGGCCCGTCTGCCAGGATGCGCGATAGCCGGGCGCGTAGCCGACGATGAAATCGGGCGCCCCTGAAGCTCGCATTTCCATCAGGGTTTTCACGGGATGCACGCCGGTCTGGAGATCCGTCAGCCCGAGAAGACGATCGCGCACAAGGTTCCGGTCCACGCCGGGCACATAGAGTGAATTCAGGCCCACGGCATAGGCCCGGTCCGGGGGCCAGCCCTCCCGCACCAGCCAGGTATTCAGATTGACAGCGCGGTCGAAGGTGGAAAAGCCGTGATCCGACATCACGATCACGGCCGCCTGTGGCTTGCGCCGAACGACTTCACCAATAGCGGCATCCACAGACCGATAAAACGGAAGCAGTTCCGCATCGTGTTTTCCCCAGAGGATATGGGAATTCTGATCGACTGCAGAAAAATAAAAAAACAGGAAGCCGCCGCGGAACTGCGTCAGGGATTCATCCAGCAGCCGGCGCTCGTCCCGAAGCACCAACCGGCTCTGTGTGAGGAACTGACTGAGGTCGAAGACGCCCTGCCGCAGTGCCGCCGTATCTTCCGCAATGCCGACCGTATAATAGCGGCCCATATCCCGCGCGAAGGACGAGGGCGAGGAAATCGGAAGCGCAGGCTTCAGCGGATCTATGTTCACCGGCGAAACGTAGAGCTCGAAGCCCGGGTGAAGCTGCTTTGCGAAGACCCGAATCATACCCCGCACCTGAACGATGTGTGGCACGAGGGCGAAGTCGACCGGAATCCAGTCCGACCATTCGCCCTGCTGAATCACCGCCAGCTCATCGCCAACAGCAATTCGTGCGACGGCCTGCTCCGGATCCACGTCCACGGAAAGAGTTGTCTGTGCGTATGCACGGTCTTTGCGGAAGGGATTCGGCGGCCCTTCAAGCGGCAGCTCGGCGTGCCCGGTGCTGACAGCCACCTTACGGATCAGACCTCCTGGAACGGCGCGGGAGGTCTCGGCAGAGCCATCCGTGTAAAAGCTGAACGTACTTTGCGTGCCGCGAAGATCGGGTGTCTCCATGCCGGAGAGCTCTTTTCCGAAATGGAGAGCCGGATAGTTCACAGGGATCCGGACGATGGTCACGGGCACCCCGTGTTCGGAAAGCGTCTGCCAGAAAGCCTTGCCTTTGCGAAGCGCTTCGATCCGTTCTCCGGAAAGCGGCAGCCGGTATTCTCCCAGCGAGACAGTGAAGCGCGGCTCAAGAATGCGATCCGTGGAAAGTGACAGTTCGCGTGTGAGCGGGTCCCTCCGGACGAAATCGAAGATGCCGTGATCGGCGGGATCGAGTCCGGTGATGAACGTCGACCATGCCACGGGGCTCTGCGGAGGCGACGTGGTGACGAGCCGCGAGAAATGGAGCTTGCGAAGGTTTGGAAGCTGGTTCCAGTGGCGCTCGACGAAGCCGGGGTCCATCCCATCCACGCCGATTACGACGACCTGCCGGCTGTTGCCATGGCCGCATCCCGCGAGGAGGATCGCTATCACAGCAATCGGAATGGATGCGCGCGCGCCATTCAACACACCGCTTTCCCCTCCATCCACGCGGGCACTTCCACGCCGAACAAACGTAATGCGGTCGGCGCCATGTCTTCAATGCCGGGGTCTTCGGATTCGATCTTCAGATTGGAAAAGAGCACGCCGGGGACGAGGCGCGGGTCCACACAATGATCGCCGCACCACGCTTTGTGGTTGTCTTCGAATACTTCGCCGCTGGCATTACCCACGACCGCCGACCAGGATGCACGATATCCATCCGCATATCCAATGATCAAATCGGGCGCCGACCTCATATACGGCCCGTGATAAAGCTCTGACGATGTCCAGGCGGCGTTGATGGCGACCGCGTTGTCATCGCACAAGCCCGTGAGTCTTGCGGAAAGCTCGGCGGCGAGCGCACCCGGATCATCCACAATCCCCTCGCCTTCACGGCCCCGGACATTCAGGTAAAGTCCTCCCAGCCCGAAGGTATACGCGCGCGTTCGCGACCAGTCCACACCTTCGAAGTAGTCCCCGGGCGCACCTTTCAGCGCGAGATAACCTTCCCGCAGCAGCCACGCGTTCAGGTTCACGCCTCTGCGGAAGGACCGAAATCCGTGATCGGAGAGAACGAAGAGCCCGGCATGAGGGCCCAGCATTTCGAGCGTGCGGCCGAGGATGCGATCCATGTCCCGATAGAGCCGTTCAATAACGTCGGTCTGCCCGAAACACATGTGCTGCACGCGGTCGGTAGTGTCAAACACGCAGGCCACTACTCCTCGTCGCGTGCGCTCAAGCGAACTGAAGAACATCGCTTCGCGCTCCGCCTGAATGGAAGCCGCCTGCGTGAGAAAGGCATCCTGGCTCAGCACGCCCTCGTTGCGTCCCCAGGTATCTTCAGCCATCCCGAGAGTGGAAAATGTCCCGAGGAGCTTCGCCAGATAGAGGGCGTAATAGCGTGGATGACTAATCGGCAGCGCAGGGTTGACTGGATCGATTTGCACAGGCGTGGCATACAGATAATCCGTAAGAAGAAAGCGTACGATTCCATGCGCCGAAGGGAATTTCAGACGGATCCACGGGGTATATTCGCCACGGATCAGCGTGTGTTGCCGATCCTGAATTTCGAGTACGGAATTGTGAATGCGAAAGCCGATCGTCTCGCCCGGCGGTCCTTCCAGTTCTCCCTCAGAAGCAGTGAACTTCGAGAACGTTCCCTGCGTGCCGCGAAGGTCGGGCGTACACATGGCAGAGAGCATTCGGCCATTGAACTCTTCGGGAGGAAAGGTGATGGGCACGCGAAGAATGGTGCTGCTTACGGCATTGCGCCCGAGGATCTTCCAAAACGTTTCGCTGCGCCGCCGCGACTCCACCGAGTTATGCGTCACCCTGGCCGAAGAAAGCTCCGGCACGTAAGTCCGCAGATCGCGGTTCAGGAAATCGAAGATGTTGTGCTTGCCCGGATTCACGCCGGTAGCAAAGGTGGACCATGCCACAGGCGATAACGCTGGAAAGGTGGTGCGAAGACGGCGATATCCGCCCATCTCTTTCAGGCGTGTGAAATTCGGAAGCTTACCTTCAGCCATCAGACTTTCTGTGACTTCGGGGTCCAGACCATCGAATCCGAGGAAGATCAATTTCCCGACCGATCCGCGCCGGCGGCGAAACAACAGCCAGAGCATACGGAACGGCCAGAAGAGCAGCGAAGCAAGCGCCGTCAGCAGTGACACAACCAGCGCCAGGAACGAACCCGTGAATGCGAAGCCGGCACCCGGACCGATATATGCCGGGAAATGAATCACGAGTTCAGCATAACGGGCATGCTGCGCGAAGGCGAAACATAAGGGTTTCGTAAGCTCTTCCTTTCGATTCCATTAACGGCAGCGCGCCTGAATATCTCCTATGTAACGATGAGTCGTGAAGGAGCGTTAGAGCCGTGACCAGAGACGAGGTACGGGCACAAATTGAAGAGGCGGGAATTATTCCGGCGGTGCGGGTGGCATCCGTTGACGACGCGCTCTTTGCTTCACGCGCTGTGTTTCATGGCGGTATCCCCATCGTCGAACTGACAACCACGATCCCCGACGTCCTGCAAGTCATCGCCGAACTGGCGGAGGATGCAAGCGTGGTCGTGGGAGCAGGTACGATCTTCGACGCCGACATGGCCCTGCGCTGCATGGAGGCGGGCGCGCGATTTCTCACCAGCCCGGGACTCGATCCCGACGTGATGCGGTTCGCCGAACAACGAGGAATTTGTGTGATCCCCGGCGCACTGACTCCCTCGGAAGTAATGGCGTCGGCCAAGACAGGTGCGGATTTCGTAAAGATTTTCCCTTGCGCGCAGGTCGGCGGTCCGGCCTTTATACGAGCATTGAAGGCGCCTTTCCCCCATGTACCTCTGATCGCCTCGGGAGGCGTCAATCAACAAACGGCTGCGGAATTTATCCGCTCCGGAGCGACGGGCCTGGGAATCGGAGTCGAATTGATTCCGAGCGAAGCGGTCCGCACAAGAAACGCGGACTGGATCCGGGAGTTGTCGCGCCGCTTCCTCGGAATCGTGAAAGAGGCAAGGGCGCAGGTGGGGCGGCACAAACAATTCCAGGCCGACGCTAAAGACTTTGAATAGATTTTCAATCGAATAATGATTCGTGCTCTTGTCGATTTCGCACTGAACAACCGCCTGCTGGTTGTTCTGGTTACCGTCCTGTTGCTGATCTGGGGCGGCATCTCATTTCACAATCTGCCGGTCGAAGCCTATCCCGACGTCGCCAATAACTATGTACAGGTGATTACGCAGTGGCCGGGCCGCGCCGCCGAAGAGGTGGAACAGCAGGTCACCATCCCGCTCGAGATCGTGATGAACGGCATCCCGCATCTGGATCATCTGCGTTCGGTCTCCATCTTCGGACTTTCGAGCCTTAGTCTTGTTTTCGACGATCAATCGGTAAACGACTGGAACAGGCAGAAGGTTCTGGAACGGCTGAGTCAGGTCAACCTGCCCGCGGGCCTGCAGCCCCAGATGGGGTCGGATTACAGTCCCGTGGGGCAGATTTACTGGTACACGCTTACCAGCCGTAACCCAGGTGTCGACCTGATGTCGCTCAAATCGATCGAGGACTGGGTTCTCGAAAAGCAATTCAAGTCGGTGCCGAACGTGGTGGACGTCAGCAGCTTTGGCGGCACCACGCGGGAATACCAGGTGATGATCGACCCCGACAAGCTGATCGCATACGGGCTGAACATCGGACAGGTGGAGCAGCAGCTGGCGGCCAACAATGTCAACGCCGGCGGCAGCTTTGTTCAGGCCGGATTGCAGCAGATCAATGTCCGCGCGGTGGGTCTGATGAAAGGTTCACCGGATATTCGGGATACGGTGATCAAAGCGCAGAACGGAACGCCAATCCGAATGGAAGACATTGCTTATGTGCGGCAGGGCGCGCGCATTCGTCTGGGAAAAATCGGAAAGGCGCAGCGTGCGCCAGATGGAAAGATTATTGACAATCCCGATACCGTCGAGGGCATCGTGCTGCTTCGCAAAGGCGCCGATTCCGATTCCACGCTTGAAGCCATTCACGCCAAAGTCGACGAACTGAACGAGCACATTCTGCCGCCGGGGGTGAAGATCGTTCCGCATCTCGATCGCAGCAATCTTCTGCACTACACGACGCATACGGTGCTGCACAATCTCACTGAAGGCATTATCCTTGTGGCGGTAATCCTGTTCCTCTTTCTTGGGAATCTGCGCGGCGCGTTTATCGTTGCCCTGACGATTCCGTTTTCGCTGCTGTTTGCGTCGATCTGCCTCGACCTGAACAAGATTCCGGCCAACCTGCTTTCTTTGGGAGCGCTCGATTTCGGCATGGTCGTCGAGGGTGCTGTGGTCATGGTCGAAAACATCATCGGCTACCTGGCGCGGCGCCGGGAACACCATGTCACGCCGATCGATGCCATCCGCGAGGCGGCGCATGAGGTGCAGCGGCCCGTGTTCTATTCGATCGGAATCATCATCACGGCCTACATTCCGATTTTCACTTTGCAGCGAGTGGAAGGGCGGCTCTTTAAGCCGATGGCGTGGACGGTATCGTTTGCGCTGCTGGGAGCGCTGATCTTCGCCATGCTGATCGCTCCGGTGCTGTGCAGTTTCCTGTTCCGCAATCCGGTTCGTGAGTGGAAGAACCCCGTCATGGAGGGCATGACGAAACTGTATGCCTGGATGGTCCGCGGCGCCATCCGCTTTCGCTGGCTTACGGTTGGAGTTGCGGCGGCCTCGTTTGCGGCCTCGATCTGGATGATGGGAAGCGGGGTGATCGGTTCCGAATTTCTGCCCCACCTCGATGAAGGCGCCATCTGGGCGAGAGCGACGCTGGCGCCCAGTACGGGTCCGGCGGCGGGCATCGCGGTCATGGATAAGGCGCGGGTTCTGATCGCGTCTTTCCCCGAAGTCACTCAGGTGGTGTCGCAGGTGGGCCGTCCCGATGACGGTACGGACACAACAGGGTTCTTCAATACGGAATATTTCATCGACCTCAAACCGAAAGACCAGTGGCGGCACGTCTTCAGAGAGGACAAAGAGGAGTTGATTTCCGCCATGGACCGCGAACTCGAAAAGATTCCGGGGGCCAACTGGAATTTCTCGCAGCCCATCGCCGACAACATGGAAGAAGCGGTCAGCGGCGTGAAAGGTCAGCTTGCCATCAAGATCTACGGCGACGACCTGAAGACTCTGGAAAGTAAGGGCTCAGAAATTGTCAACGTCATGCATTCGATCAAAGGCATTTCGGACCTCGCCCTGTTTCGTGTGATTGGCCAGCCGAATTTGGAGTTCGAGGTGGATCGCAGGAAGGCCGCTCGTTACGGCTTAAATGTTTCGGACGTCCAGGACGCCGTGGAGACAGCCGTTGGTGGTAAGGCCGTGTCTCAGATCCTGCAGGGGGAACAGCGTTACGACCTCGTGGTTCGCTACCAGGCGCCGGACCGCGAAACGAAAGAC
>JBDUBZ010000424.1:0-2730 GCA_040003745.1 Terriglobia bacterium | reverse complement strand
GTTTAATCCCTGCCGGCCGGTATCGAACAGCTCACGATTGTTTTTGATGGCGGCAAAGCTGGTGGAAATCCCCGCCAGAATCTCATCCGCCTTCGCTGCGGGGATACTGCCCTGACGGCAGAAGATCTGCCACATCCCGGTCAACCCCTGCATGGTCCCGATAGTGTCCTGGCGGAGCTGACCGTCCCGAATTTTGTCGATAGCTTCCGCGGAATCGAGCCAGCTGAGAATCGTCTTCCCGCTCACCGAAGGGACATCGGCGAAGATTGTGTATTGGGAGCCGTAATTACTCCAGTTTTTCAGTAGTTTTGCCGCTACGGTCGCATCGAGAGGTTCCGCACGGCCCCTGTCGATGTCGGTGAGCGCCATGAAAATCTTCAGCGCTTCGTTGTCGACGGGCTTGCGGCAGAGGGCGAAGAGCGCTTCGAGAACATCGTCCGGGCTGTTCCAGGTGGCCGCCGTCCGGGTCAGCCTGGCATCGTATTTTCCGCGCGAGCTGTGGGCGAACAGTTCCTTCCAGACCTCCAGGCCGCCGGGTATGTGTGCTTTCCCATCCGGATCGATATGTAGGCGCGTGGTGAGCAGCATCATGTCGGCATTCGACCGGAATACGGGCCGGGCGGGGCCGGGTGTCGTGATTTTGCCTCGCACCGCGGTGTAGAAACGCCTCATACGCGCGGGCTCGGTCAGATAATCCTGCACAGGGCCGTGGATTCGGGCGAGGGCGTCATACAGACTCGCGAGCCAGCCATCGTCCTTGATCATCAGCTTTTCAAAAAACTCCGCGCCTTTGTCCGGAGAACCTCCGGACAGCTCACCCCAGATGGCGGCCGAATGCTGCCCGCCGGGCAACACCGCTTTGCCCTGCCTGATCTCAAAATTGCCGCCAAAAAAATCAAGCACGCCGGCGAGCGCGCGCAGTTTCGCGGGCTGCAGATTCTTCTTCAATTCATCGGCTGTCTCCGGGTCGAGCTTCGACATCCCCAGGTAGAAACGGCAGATGCCGGGGTCGCTCAGGAAGGCATCGAGGAAATCGCCCTGAGACTTTTCTTTAGCGGAAATCCAGTAATCGGTGCTGTAAAGGATCGGGACGCGGGCCGGATGGAAGTCGTAGGTGAAAGGCTTGTCGGTGCGCAGCGCCTGTTCCAGCTGGGCCAGCGGAAAACCGGAGTCGGTCGAGAGGAATGCGCGGGGTGCATTGACGGTCTCGAGCACAACTTCACTGCCGCAGCCGCCCCGCATACGGAAGCCCAGGATACGCAGAAGGTCGCCGGTCTGGGTGGATTCGCAGCTGGGCACGCTGATAATTTTGGCCGCGCCTGCCAGCTTATCGAGCTCGCGCGCCTGCGCCAGGTACTTGTGAACCAGCTTCAGGTATTCGGTTTCTTCGAGTTCTTCACTGCTGTGCGACGCCTGAAAGCCATTCGTCACCACGTTGCGCCCGAGGGCGGGCAGCACGTCTTCGGGCGCGGAATCGCCCGAGATTGCCGCCATGCGCGCGAACGAACGCAGGGGTCCTGGAATATCGATGAACTGCCTCGTTTCGGCGGTCTGGTTCGGGGGCATTTGCAGATCGCGGCCACCGAGAGCGCGATAGATTTCCAGATCCGCCGCAGCCGCTGGTTTGTCCCCCGCGATCAGGTCCAGCAGGACGGCGCGTCTGGCGGCGGAGAGAGCTTCGGCCGTTTTCCCGCCCTTTTTAAAGGACTCGGACGCCCGCCGATACATTGCCCGGGCGCCTGCATCGTGGTAGCGCTCCAGAAAATCGGCGTATCCGGACAGCATCTCGGTGTCATTCGGAGTCTGCCCGAGCGCCCTCGAAAAGGCAGCCCGCGCACCGACGGAATCCCCTGTCTCTTCGAGCTTGTGAGCCCGGTCGAATGCTTCGCTCGCCGGAAGTTGCAGCGCAAAGGCAATTAAAAGGACGGCTGTGCGTACCATCATGGTCTCGCTTTGGTGTTCACTCTAACACGTTCCGGAAACCCCTGTGAACAGGGTCCCGTCTCTTCGACCACAAAACCTATACTGGGATCGGATGCCGTTGCTCCGAGTCGACCCGAACGGGATCTGGTGCGAGCCTGGAGGCTTCTGGATCGATCCCTGGAACCCCGTTTCAAAGGCGCTCATTACCCACGGGCACTCCGATCACGCCCGTTCTGGCTCGCAGGCTTACCTCTGCTCAGCGGGATCCGAGCCCATTCTTCGAGCCCGCATCGGCGCCGACTCCTCTATTGACACTCTTACGTACGGCGAATCCATTCGGATTGGGGACGTAGCCGTTTCTTTCCACCCGGCCGGACATGTTCTGGGTTCGGCGCAGATCCGGGTCGAGCATCGCGGTGAAGTGTGGGTCGTTTCAGGCGATTACAAACTGGCGCCCGATTCCACCTGCGCTCCGTTCGAACCCATCGCGTGCCATACCTTCATCACGGAATCCACGTTCGGACTGCCGATCTATCGCTGGCAACCCCAGGCAGAGATCTTTGCCGCTATCAACGACTGGTGGCGGGGCAATCGCGCTAAGGGGAAATGCAGCGTCATCTTCGCGTATCCACTGGGGAAATCGCAGCGGGTGTTGTCGGGATTAAATGCGGAGGGCGGCCCGATCTACTGCCACGGCGCCGTGGAACGGATCAACCGAATCTATCGGGCCAGCGGTGTTGAGCTCCCGCCCACTTTGTATTCGGGAGACGCGCCGAAGGGCACGGATTTCAGCCAGGCGATCGTGAT